>JACOUA010000323.1 GCA_016178075.1 Acidobacteriota bacterium | reverse complement strand
TTCAGCGCGCGGCTCAGGACAGGGCGGTCGCTCGTCCAGTCCTGCACGAGCTCCGGAACGGTCGCAAAGCGATACAGGAAAATCTCGTCGTCGGGGCCGAGCAAATCGAAAAAGCGGCTAATGGCGCCGCGCGCCGACGACATCTTGTCGGACGTCATGCTGCCGCTCGTGTCGAACGCGATGCCGAGGCTCACGGGCACCCGTTCGTTGCTGAAATGCGAGACCGTCTGCGGCTGGTTGTCCTCGTAGACGAGAAAGTCTTCCTGCCGCAAGCCGGACACGAACTGCCCGTGATCGTCAGTCACCGTGGCGGTGACGTTGACCAGCTCGACGCCGCCGCGGAAGCGGGACTCCTCCTGCTGGCCCGGTCTTGAGCCCGCCGAAGAGTCCTGCGCTGAGCCTGCCGAAGGGTGAACGGCTCTGATCATCGCGCCAGCGACGGCGATGGCGAATGCCGTCACGAACGACACGCGCGAGGGTGATCTCGTCATGGCAAGTGCTCGTCTACATGGCCGTCGGGGTGACGGGGATTCGCCCCGCGGGACCTGCTGAGTAGTGTTGCCAACTCGGCCCCGAAACTTTGGGGACTTCGCATCTGCGGACGCGCCGCCCAGTCATCGGCTCTCACCTTCGCACAGCAGCTCGATCGGTTGCGCCGGGTCGTAGGCCAGCTTCTTCGGCGCACCGCAGCGCCCGGCTGTCGACTTCGGGCTGGGGCGGCTGGCCTTGACGACTTGCACCAGCTCCTCCTTCATGCGATGGAACTCCGGACTCGTGACGATGGGATCCTCGTTCGAAGGGAGATACCTGATTTCGCGCTGCGACTTCACCATGCGCTCGTAGAACGCCGGATGCGTCCGAAACCAGCTGGCCCCGCTGACGTGGCCTTCGGTCGTGGCCATCTTGTCGAAGAAGCGGACGAAGCCGGAGGGGTCGTATCCGGCGTTCCAGGCGTACTGCACGCCAAGCTGGTCGGCCTCCAGCTCGAAATCGCGGCTGACACCGAGCAGATCGAGGCTCATCAGCATGCCGAGCCCGGTGAACCCGTACTGATAGGCGTAATAGGCGCCGATGCTGCTGATGCCGCCGGTCAGCACCGACGTCGTGATCTGCGCGGCCTGGTAAAGGAAGCTCGACCACGCCGCGCGGTGCATCATGCGGTCCGCGTGGCGCGCGGCGGCGTGCGCGATCTCGTGCGAGAGCACCCCGGCCAACTGCGCCTCGTCTTCAGCCCGTTCGAGCAGGCCGAGGTGGACGAACAGAAAACCGCCTGGCAGCGCGAAGGCATTCACCTCGGGCGAGTCCAGCACCTCGACCTGAATGGGCACGCGGAGGTCGGAGCGCGCCGCGATCCGCTCGCCGAGTGCCCGCACGTAGCGCTGGATGAACTCGTTGTCGACGGGCGGTGGCATCACGTTGGCCTGTCTCATCTCCCGCACCGCCTCGCGGCCAACTTCGACGTCCTTCTCTTGACCGCGCCCGACCTCGCGGACTCCGATGTCGGCGACGTCGCCGTGCTCGCGGCTGTGAGAAGAGCCGTCGGCGATCGACCGTTCGATCTCGGCGAGATCCCTGGGCCACTCCCTGAGCAGCCTGAGCTTCGCCTCCCGGTTGCGGTAGGCGAGCGGGACGGCGTGCTTGGCGAGCATGCGCATCTGCTCCTTCTGCGCGCGCAGATCCTCGATCTCACAATGCCGCGCGTCCCGCTCCGGCGGGCTCAGCGTGCCGGTGTCGCGCCGGAGGCGCTTCTCGGCGTCCGTGAGCTGCTTGGCGGCGTGCTTCGCCTCCTGGTTGAACCGGCCGACACAGGTCGCCTCCGCCTTGGCGAGCAGGGCGCCGACACGTTCGAATTCCGACTCGCCGATGTTCAGCGCAGGTGCGAGGTCGAACAGCTCCTGATAGGACTTGGTCAGATACTCGTGGAGCGGCGGCGCGCCGGCGGGATCCGGCTCGCCCAACACGCGCGTGATCGCCCAACTTCCAGGACTGAAGATCAGCCACACCGACAACGAGACCGCCACCCTTCGCCTCACGATGAGACTCCTTTATGGCTATAGCGCTCGAGGCACCAGCCACACCTACTGTTCCGTCTCGCGAATCCCCAGAACGCTACAAATCCGCTCGTGAGTCGACAGGCCTTCTCGGTATCCCATAACGGAATCCGGGCCTCGTGAGACTACGACCCATGACAGGCGAACGATCCGGTGCTCGAATCGGAGTGACTGCTACGCGTTGGTCATCGCTGGCGCCCACGCGAAGGCCTCGAACTGTTTGTCGAGCGGCGTCTGCGCGATGTGGTTGGCGTAGTTGCTCAGCGTCTTCATCGCGACGCCGACCAGCACCTCGAGCACCTGTTCTCGGCTGTACCCGGCCTGCAGAAACGCCTCGAGATCCGCATCGCCGATCCACCCTCGGTTATTCACGACCGCGGTCGTCAAGCGCCGTAACGCGTCGAGCTTCGGATTCGCGAGCGGGCGTCGTTCCCGGACCGCCTCGATTTGATCGTCGGCGAGCCCTGCCATCTTCAAGCCCGCCGTATGCGCGGCCACGCAGTACTCACAGGTGTTCTCGACGCTCGTAGTCACCAGAACGATCTGGCGCTCCACCGGTGTCAGCGACGTCCCGTCGAAGATCCCGTTCAGCGTGACGTAGGCGTTCACGGCCGCGGGCGCGGCCGCCAGTTCCCGGATCAGGTTTGGGATGAAACCAAACTTCTTTCCGACGGCGTTCATCGCGTCCCTCGATGGCGCCGGACTTGATTCCACGGTATGAAGCGTGAAGTTCCCCACAGGTCCTCCTTGAATGCCAATATGGCGTGCGGTTGATCGCGGTATCGCGGTCCGTGGTGCCGAAAGGGTGCCGAGGTTTCGGGCTGAAGAAAACACGGCGACTGTCGCCGTCTTCACATCTTTGCCGCGGCTAGCTCGGCCGTATCGTGACGCGACGACTGCGGCGCACAGGGGTCGCTCGCCGTCAGTGGCCTGAAATAGGTTTCGATTTCCTCGTCGAGCTTTTGTCGTGCGTGAATCAGCATCTGGCGAACGGGCGCCGGCAGGTCGCCAGTCGCCACCTTGTCCAGAAGCCTGCTGGCCTCGATTACGGCGTGGACGTCACACATTTGCGGTTCCTCTCATCACGCGAGTCTCTAAACTAGACCGGGGCTCCGCCCCGGACCCCGGCGCGATGCGGTGCTCCCAACGAGTACGGAATCCTCGTCAGGTGCCGCATAGCGATCCAAGCTTCCGCGCCTCGGACTCGTTGAGTAGTGTCGCCAGCCTCCAAGACGTTACAGACGTCGGCCTGCATGCCGGAGGTCTTGATGTGGAAGTCCGTCCGTCTGTGAGCCTGCTCACACCGCCAAGGCGACGCCATGAGGCGGCGCCCACGTCTTTGTCACGTCCCGTAGGCCAGCTCCTCGGGCTCATCGCAGGCGACCAGCCGCGGCGTCGAGGCGACGTCAACGACGACCTCGTCGTCGCGGACGACGACACGGAACGCGTTCCCGTCGTGCCAGCGCGCGCTGATAGGAATCTTCACGTGATGATCGACCACGCGCTTGAGGAATCGCGCGCCGTACGCCGGATGGGACCCGAGATCGACGAGCCGCTCCAGGGCTGTCGACTCCACCTCGAGCAGTTTGCGCGAGCGGCAGAGTGAGGTCGCGACGCGCTCGAGATACTGCTGGGCGATTTTATGAACGTCGGCCCTTGTCAGCGGGGCAAAGAGCACCACTTCGTCGAGGCGGTTGCGGAACTCGGGCGAGAAGCGCCGCTCGAGCTCCCGGAACACCTCGCCGCGAATCTGATCGAGCCCGAGACCCTGCGCGTGGAAGCCGAGTGGATTCGTGAGCTGTCGGAAGTGCTCGGAGCCGAGGTTCGACGTCATGATGACGATGGCGTCGCTCAGATAGACGCGCCGGCCGCGGCCGTCGGTCAGCCACCCTTCATCGAACGCCTGGAGGAACAGATGGAGGATCGACGGGCTGGCCTTCTCGACCTCATCGAGCAGGATCACGCTGTACGGATTGTCCCGGAGCTGGTTCGTCAGCACGCCGCCCCGCTCGGAGCCCGCGATGCCACGCGGCATGCCAATCAGCTTGTCGACGGCCACCGCGCCATCCTGATACTCCGACATATCGACCCGGATCATCTTCCGGTCGTCGCCGAACAGGACCGCGGCGACCGCCTTGGCGAGCTCGGTCTTGCCGACCCCGGTCGGCCCCAGGAAGAGCAGCACGCCGTCGGGCCGGTCGAAGCCGTCTTTGAGCGGCCCTTTGTTCAGGATGAGACGCCGGGCGACGGCGCGGATCGCCTCGGGCTGACCGATGACGCGCGCCGCGAGCTGCTCCTCGATTCGCTGGAAGCGGGCGGTGACGTCGCGGCGGACCATGTCGGGAGGAAGGCGCGCCCCGTCCGCAACGACGCCGATCACATCGCCGCTGGTGACCTCCCAGCGCCCGTCGATCTCGGCCCGCACCGCCGCGGTGTCGAGCCAGCCGATCGGCTTGTCTGGAAGATGGAGATGCCGCAGATAGCGCGGCGCCAGTTCGAGCGCCGTCTCGATCGCCTCGTCCGGCACCCGCACGGCGTAGTTGCGCTCCAATCGCGGGCGAAGGTGGGCGATGATCCGGCGCGTCTCGTCCAGCGTCGGCTCGGCGATGTGGACCGTCCGAAAGCGCCGCGCCAGGGCCTCGTCTTCCTGGACGTGCTGCCTGTACTCGCCAAGCGTGGTCGCCCCGATGATCCGCACCTCGCCCCGCGCCAGCACGGACTTCAACATGTCGGCGGCATCCGAGGGCGCGCCGAGCGCCGAGCCGGCGCCGATCATGGTGTGCACCTCGTCGACGAAGAGAATCAGGTTCGGGTGCTGTTTGAGCTCCCGGATGACGTTCTGGATTCGATCCTCGAACATGCCCCGAAGCATCGTGCCGGCGACCATCCCGTGCATGGGCAGGCTCACGATCTGGATATCGCGGAGCCGCACCGGCATGGAGTCCGGCTGGGACTCGATCCGGCGCGCCAATCCCTCGACAAGCGCCGTCTTGCCGACGCCTGGTTCGCCGACGAGCATCACCGAGTTGGCGCGGTCGCGGTGCGAGAGGATCTCGATCACCTGCTGGGTCTCGAGGTCGCGCCCGTAGACGGGCGGCAGCTTGTCTTGACGGGCGAGCCAGTTCAGGTTCGTCCCAAAGTGCTTCAGAACCGGCGGCAGCTCGTAGCGGTGTTGCAGCCGCTCCTCCCGACGCTCCTCCTCACGCCGCCGGGTGTCCAGTCGCCCCACCAGCCGTTCCGGCTCGATGCCGTGTCGCCGCAGGATCGTCGCGGCCGCGCCGTCGATCTCGGAGAAGGCGGCCACCAGGTCGGCCGTCTCGATCGCGGGCCGTCCCGCCCGGCCGGCGTGATGCAGGGCCAGTTTCATCGCGAGCTTGGCCGTCGGTGGGAGGATCTGCCGCTCGCGTCCCGCCGCCGCAGGCAACACACGCAACTGCTCCTCGATCTCCTGCAGAATCGTGTGCGGGTTCGGCCCGAGGTCTTCCATGATCCCGGCGAAGAGGTCCCACTCGGCCTGCGCGAAGGCGAGGAAGAAATGGCCGGTCGTCAGCAGGTGGTTTCGCCGGCGCGCCTCCGCCAGCGCGCGGTCGATGATCCGTTGCGCCGGCTCGGTGATCTTGCTGGCGGGAATGTCGAGCTCGTCCATGGCTCCGTCCCTCGAGTCAGGCCGGCTGGTCGCCTCCGGCGACCTTTACCGTTATGTCATCCGCGACGGGTGTTCGTTACGGTAGCCGGAGGGAAACCAACAGCGGCGGGACGGTCGGTAGTGGGTCACTTTCGCGCCACGCCGCCCTCGCCACACCGGAAAACGCGCGGACGGTGACTCCCGACCGCGTGACGCTCGGGTCGCGCCCTGAGCGGTCGCTCCGCGAACGCCGCTGCGTAGGTGCCCGACGACGAGCCGCGATCCGGACGCTGAGCCGGAAGCGTTAGCCGGACCAAGAAATGACGACGTGACCAGGAAACCCACGAGGAGTACGATCGGAAGGTGCCACGCACGGTCTACGTCGAAACGAGCATCTGGAGCTATCTCGCGGGGCGGCCGAGCCGCGATCTGATCGTGGCTGCCAGGCAACAGCTCACACATTGGTGGTGGCGAAGGCGACGATCAGCGTTCGATCTGTTCGTCTCTCAGGTGGTGCTCGACCGAAGTCAACGCCGGGGACCCGGAGCCTGCGCGGCGGCGGGCCGCCTTGGTGGCTGACTTGAGATCCTGGACATGCCCTCTGAGGTCGCCGATTTGGCCGCCGCGTTGATCGAGGGTGTGCCGCTTCCACCGAAGGCGGGAGCCGATGCGGCGCACATCGCGGTGGCTGGCTACCACGGGGTAGACTTTCTCCTGACGTGGAACTCTGCTCATCTCGCAAACGCCGAGCTGCGACCACGAGTGGAGCAGATCTGCCGGCAACACGGATATTCACCTCCGATTCTGTGCACGCCGGATGAACTAATGGGGGAAACAGATGAGTGATACGTCGAGGGATGCACCGGGTTGGCATGATGAGATCGTTGCCGAAGTGCGCGCCACCCGTGAGGCGCTGTTTGCGGCAGCTGGCTACGACATTCGCGAGTTCTGTCGGCGGGTCCGTGCGGAACAAGCGAAGTCCGGCCATCCGGTGGTCACGCTCCGTCCGCGCGGGAGTACATCGGAACGGTCTCCAAGCACCGCGGAACCGTCGCAGCGCCGAGGAACGGCCGGCTAACCCCTATCAGCACTCCCCTCGTCAAGGGCACAGATCTTCTCCGTCCGGTCGTCGAATCAAGAAGACGCGCGAGCGCAAGCGGTAACCGCCGAATCATCGCGTTCCCGTTCAGTGCCGTCTTCGTTCCGCTAGCGCAGCTTCACCAGCGCGACTCCGGCGCCGCCGGAGACGGCAAATGGCGTGACGGCAAAGCGGGAAGCGCCGTGACCGATTGTGACGGTGCGCGCCGCGACGATGCCCACCGTCGCGCCGAAGATCACGTCGCTCAGGAAGTGCCGGTTCTCGGAGAGGCGGGAGGCGCCGATGTAAGCCGCCAGCGCGTAGGCCGGCAAGCCGGCTTTCCAACCGTAGTGCCGCTCGAGCACGGTTGCCGTCGCGAAGGCCGATGCCGTGTGGCCAGAGGGGAACGATAGGCTGGTACCGTCGGGCCGCGTGCGCCGCGCCGTGAGCTTGATCCCCTGCGTCATGGCCTGCGCCAACGTACCGGCCCGAATCAGATCGCTGCCGATGTGCGTGACGCTGGGTCTATTCGTCAGGCGTCCGACCGCGTAGGTGGCCACCGCCCCGCCTAACTGTGCCGCCATGCCTCCGACGACACGACCTGGATCGAGAGCCGCTTCGACGCCGGCGGAGGTCGAGAGCGTTCTCGTCAGGCCGCCGTCGGCGCGATGGACAGCCAGGCTCAGAGTCGCGCCCATGCCGAGCCAGGCGAGATGCTGATGCCGCGGGAGCTCACGGAGATCGTCGCCGATCTGGCGAAACAGCCCTGAGAACGATCGTTCCGCGGCCGGCAGCCGCATTGCCGGAGGCGCTGCGGTGAGCTGCGACGTAAGAGGCTCACTATCCGCGGGGCGATCGGGTTGGGCGAGCGCTGGCGCGGCCGTGACAATGAGGGCGAGCCAAACGCTGATGATGCATGGTGAGCGGGTGCAGGCAGACCTCATGTTTCCCTATTCGTGCGATTTGGCAGGCACCGACCAAACATAGCACAGCCGCGGCACTGCGCGCCCTCGATTGCCGTTCCTGTGAAGCGCCGCACAGTTTCTCACGGACGACTCACGTGTGTCCGCCGCGAGCAACGAAGGTCCGCCGCACCCGACGCATTCGTCGCGTCGAGGCGGAGCTTCGTTACGCCTGTGTAACGGAATCATGGCTTCAGGTGACGTATCCCCTGGCAATCATCGTCTGTCGAGCCGCTATGGTCAGAGAACGTATTTTAGTGTTGGGCGGCGGGTTCGCGGGTGTGTACGCGGCTCGGGCGCTCGAGAAACGCTTCGGCCGCGATGATGCCGTCGAGATCACGCTCGTCAGCGACGAAACGTT
>JACOUA010000322.1 GCA_016178075.1 Acidobacteriota bacterium | reverse complement strand
GTGCCGCGGCCGGGCCGGCCGGTACAGGTACGCGCGGTCGGCGCGCGCGTCCATGCTCAAGATCACCACAGAGCGCACAGAGCACACAGAGAACAATAGGATTCTCGCCATGGTCTTTGTGGGCTCCGTGGTAAAGCGGGTTTTTTCACAGGCGCTGAGAGCTGACAGCTGAGAGCTGTTTACGCGTATTCCGCGATGATAGGCTGCGGAACCAATCCCGCCTGGTGCGCGTCGTCGAGCAGCCGCTGCACGGCCGTGCGACCGCGTTCGCCGTAGTCGACCGTCAGCTCGTTCACATACATCCCAACGAACCGATCGGTGCGGGTGGCATCCAGGCCGCGACCGAACTGCATGGCGTGCCGCAGCGCATCGGCACGATGCGCGAGACCGTAGCGAATACTTTCCTCGAGAAGCCTCGACAGCATGGCGATGAGCGTCTTGCCGAGATCGCGGCGGATGACATTGCCGCCCAGCGGCAGCGGCAGCCCGCCGGTGCGCTCGGCCCACCACTCGCCGAGGTCCACAACCTTGACGAGGCCCTCGGATTCGTACGTGAGTTGACCTTCGTGAATCAGCAGCCCCGCGTCCGCCTCACCAGCCAGGACCGCCTGCTGAATCCGATCGAACGGCAACACGGTGTACGAGAAACCCGGCTCGAACATCCTGAGCGCGAGATACGCCGTCGTCAGCGTGCCGGGAATCGCGACCGTCCGGCCCTTCAGCGAGTTCATCGCCACCCGCGAGACGACGATCGGGCCGTAGCCGTCGCCCATGCTGGCCCCGTGCGGGAGAAGCAGGTATTTGTCGGTCAGGCGCGCGTAAGCGTGAAAGGACACCGCGCTGATTTCGTACGTTCCGTCGAACGCCGCCCGGTTCAGCGTCTCGATATCGGCGAGCACATGGCGGATCGACAGGCCTGGCGTGGCAATGCGCCCGCTCGCCAATCCGTAGAACATGAACGCATCATCCGAATCAGGGCTATGCGCAATCGCAATGTCAGACGTCGTCATCTTCCACCACGGTGTAGGGGCGCGACGCTGTCCGAAGCACGATGGTGAGGCCGAACAGGACGAGGACCCCCGCGCCGATGAGCCCGACGTAGATGCCGCTGCCGATGGTCGTCCTCGGAGGATCGACCGCCTTGACTTCGTCGACGATGGCGACGGCCTGAGAACGGGCCCAGGCCTGTTCGCTAATCGCGCGAGTCATCCACTGATGCGCGATGAACATGATCCCGAGCGCCGCGAGCCCGACGACGAGGAGCGGGTGCCGGGAGTTCTTGCGCGTGATGACGCTCAGCACGGCCAGCGTGATGGCGGCGAGGCCGAGGCCGAGGATCCAGATCGCCGCGCTGTCGGGGAGCCCGCCCACACCATGCCCTCCGAGCAACACCCAGGGGAGAAACGAGCTGACGATCAGGAGGCCGCCGCCGGCCATCGGCAGGTAGTAGGCGCGCATCCGGTGATGCAGGACACCGTTGACACCACGCATGAGCGGCATAAACAAGTCAACAGTTTGCAGTCTCAGTTTATAGGTAACCAACTTCGGGTACACGCGCAGACGGTCAACGGCTCAGCGTGAACTGACTAATGCAGTTTTCAGTTCTCAGTAGTCAGTTTTCAGTTCGGATCTCGCCCGCAAATAACTGAAAACTGATGACTGACAACTGAGAACTACGCTACAGCGAAGTGAAAAACGCTGTAGAAGCGGTTTCCGTAACCAGCGCGGGTTCTGTCCGAGGCCAGCGCACGGGTGCTCGGGCCGAAAAACCTGACCACGGCTGACGGCCCTGCGGGCGCGAAGACGCGCTTCGTCCGTGGGCGCCCGGCCTCGGCCACCCGCAGGGTTATGAACCGCCTTTACTGTTTGGACTTCTTGTTCAGCTTTTCGGTCAACCACGTGAGGAAGGCTGTCAGATCCATGGGCGGCGACCTGAATTCCTGGGGCGTGACCAGATCGAGGAAATCACGGTGAGTCACGCCGGCGCGCGGGACGGGCCCGTTGCGGACATCGAAGCTGCCGAAGACGTCGATGCGGGGAGCCCGACCGACGACCTCGACGTAGAACTCGAGCTTCAACGCGGACTGCGAGGACGATGGGGCCTGCGCGAGCTTGCGTTGAATGCGGTCGATGGAGATCGGCAGCTCGTCGACGTCGAGTTTGGTGTTCTGCGCCGGCGGCTCCTGCGCCGCCGCGGGAGCGGCGACGAGCAACAGCGCCAGAACGGACGCCCACACGCGGTGCAGTCTCACCGGATTCGTCCAGACGGGTCGTTTTCAGTTTTCAGAAACTGTCAACTTCTTAAGACGGCCTGCTCACATTATAAGTCTGGCCCCGCCTCGCTGCCCTCCAGCTCGAACGCCGGAACCTGCCGCCGGAGATGAGTCACAACAGCCGAGACCTTCCCGGCCGCATAGTCGATCTCATCGGCCGTCGTGAACCGCCCGAGGCTGAACCGCAGCGACGATCGCGCCACATCGGGAGGCACGCCCAGCCCCAACAGTACATGTGACGGCTCCGCGTCCATTGACGTGCACGCGGCCCCGGACGACACCGCGACATCATCGAGCGCGAGCATCAGCGCCCGGCCATCGACGCCGCCGAAGCCGACATTCAGCGTGTGGGGAAGGCGCGCGATCGGGGATCCGTTCAGGCCGATGTCGCCGAGCGTCGAGGAGAGCTGTCGCCAGAGTCGATCGCGAAGCGCCGCGAGTCTCGCCCCCTCGGCCTCGAGCTCCGCCTCCGCAATCTCCGCCGCTCGACCGAAGCCGACGATCCCCGCGACGTTCAGCGTCCCCGAGCGCACACCCTGCTCCTGACCGCCGCCATCGATGAGCGGCTCGATCGGGATGCGTGGGCTGCGGCGCCTGATGTAGAGCGCGCCGACACCTTTCGGACCGTACATCTTGTGGGCCGTGATCGATGCGAGGTCCACGTGGAGATCGTCGACGTCGAAGCGCACCTTCCCGGCGGCCTGGACCGCGTCGGTGTGGAACAGGATGCCGGCGTCTCGCGCCATGCCTCCGATGGCCGCGAGCGGCTGCAGGACGCCGATCTCGTTGTTGGCGGCCATGACGCTGATGAGCACCGTCCGCGGCGTGATCGCGCGCCTGAGGTCCTCCGGATCGACCAGGCCGTCTCGATCCACCGGGAGGTACGTGACGTGAAAGCCTTCGGCCTCGAGCTGGCGGCAGCTGTCGAGCACCGCTTTGTGCTCGGTGACGAGCGTGATGATGTGATCGCCTTTCGGGCGTGAGGCGCGCGCGACTCCCTTCAGCGCGAGGTTGTCGGACTCGGTCGCGCCGCTCGTGAACGCGATCTCTCTCGCGTCCGCGCCGATGAGCGCGGCGATCCGCGCGCGGGCGCCGTCAACGGCCTCTTGCGCCTTCCACCCGAACGCATGCTGGCGGCTCGCCGCATTGCCGAAGTGCTCGCGGAAGTACGGCAGCATCGCGTCGAGCACGCGGGGGTCGACGGGCGTCGTGGCGTTGTAGTCGAGGTAAACAGGCATCGGGACCGGGGATCAGGGACCCGGGATCAGGGACCATCACTCGCGATTTGAAAGTCCCTGTTCCCTGACCCCTGATCCCTGCCTTTCAGTGTCGCGCGTGGACCGTCAACGGACGGGTCACGCTCAAGTCGGGGTCGGCGGCGTCGACCGCCATCTCGGAGATGGTGCAGGTCGAGAGCGCCGTGAGGATGCGCTCCTTGATCCGCCACAGCGGATCGCGAACATTGCACTTGGAGTACTGGCCGCAATTCTCGTCCGTCTCGGAACACGCCGTCATCGTCACGGGACCGTCAATCGCCTGGATCACATCGGCGATCGTGATGGCGGTGGCCGGCTTCGCAAGGGCGTATCCGCCGCGCGTGCCCTGCTGAGAGGCGAGCAGCCCCTTTCGCGCGAGACGCTGCAGCACCTTGGCCATGAGCTCGACCGGGATGTCGAACTGTTCGGCGATTTCGCGGGCGCTCGACGAGCCGTTGCGAAGCGCGAGGTGCTTCATCGCGATCAGCCCGTAGTCGGCTTTCTTGGAGAGGCGGAGCATTCTAGGGGAATTCTACACCCGGGATCAGGGGACAGGGATCAGGGACCGTAAAGTCCAGCAACCTACTTCCTCACCCGCCGTCCTAGTCACGCTCCCTGATCCCCGACCCCTGATCCCTAATATTTGGGCTGGCTCGGATCCACCCTGTCGACCCATGCGATGATGCCGCCACGGAGGTTCTTGACGTTCGTGAAGCCGCGCGAGCGGAGCAGATCGGCCGCCTTCGCGCTTCGAACCCCCGACTTGCAGTGCACGACGATCTCGCGCGAGGTGTCGAGCTCCCCGACGCGGTGTGAAAGCTCCCCGAGCGGGATGAGCGTCGAGCCGGCGATCCGGTTGATCTGATACTCCTGCGGCTCCCGCACGTCGAGGATGAAGGGCGCGTCGCCCTGAAGAATGCGGAAGTGGAGATCTTCCACCGTGATCTCGCCGCTGACCGGGCCGACCGGCTGCGCCGGCTGCGGGCGAATTCCGCAGAACTGCTCGTAGTCGATGAGCTCGCGGATCGTCGGCCGGTCGCCGCACACCGGGCATTCGGGATCACGGCGCAGCCGAAGCTCGCGGAAGCGCATCCGCAGCGCGTCGAACACGAGCAGGCGGCCAATGAGCGGATCCCCCGCGCCGAGAATCAGCTTCAACGTCTCGGTCGCCTGAATGGTCCCGATGACGCCCGGCAGGACGCCAAGGACGCCTCCTTCGGCGCAGCTCGGCACGAGTCCCGGGGGCGGCGGCTCCGGATACAGGCAGCGGTAGCACGGGCCGTCGGCCGCGGCGAAGACCGACGCCTGCCCCTCGAACCGGAAGATGCTGCCGTACGCATTCGGCTTCCTCAGAAGGACACACGCGTCGTTCACGAGATAGCGGGTCGGGAAATTGTCGGTGCCGTCGACGATGACGTCGAACTCCTCGAACAGACCCAGCGCGTTCTTCGACGTCAGCGCCTCTTCGAAGGTCTCGATCGCGATCTCCGGATTGAGCGCGTTCAACCGCTCGCGCGCCGACAGCAGCTTCGACCGCCCGACGTCAGGGGTGCCGTGCAGGATCTGACGCTGCAGGTTGCTGAAATCCACGGTGTCGAAATCCACCAGCCCGAGCGTCCCGACGCCCGCCGCCGCGAGATACATCGCCACCGGCGATCCGAGCCCGCCGGCTCCGATGCACAGCACGCGGCCCGCCTTCAGCTTCCGCTGCCCGTCCATCCCGACCTCGGGCATGATCAGGTGGCGGCTGTACCGCTTGATCTCGTCGTTCGTCAGATCGGGGAGATCGACCACGGCGGTCCCGACGCCGCCGGCCACCGACGGAATGATGCTGATCGTGTCGCCCATCGCCACCCGCGTGTTCTCACGCTCCAGGTAGCGGATGTCCTCGTCGTTCAGATACACGTTGACGAAGTTCCGCAGCCGCCCATCCTCCGTGTAGAGGTGACGACGGAGATCCTTGTACTTCGCCGTGAGATTCGTCAGCAGCTCCCCGACGGTGGCGCCGTCGACTTCAACCGCCTCCTGCTTGTTCGTGTAGGGACGCAGCGGCGTCGGGATCAGCACTTTGCTTGGCATGACGAGCTCCTTGTTCTTTAATTGAATGGCGGGGACCCCTGCACCCCGCCAAGCCTCGCGCTCGCGGGGCCCCTCACTCCCCGCTCCGCGCTTCGGCCTTGAATGGCGGGGACCCTCACTCCCCGCTCCGCGCGTCGGCCCATCGGGCGGGGGCGGGCTCTTCGCGCTCGATCGCTAGCAGTTGCGCCTCGAACGCCGACCGGTCTTCCGCGAGCCGCCAGGCCGTCACCGCGCCCGGCGTGCCCCGCTCGACCGACACGATGATGTAGGCAAAGAACGGCCACGCATGATCCAGATCGTACTGCGAGGGCCGGGCCGGATGATCAGGATGTGAATGGTAGAAGCCGATGAGCTCGGCTCCCCTCGACTCCGCCGCCGCTTCCGCCGCCTGGTAGTCTTCGGCATTGACGAGGAAGCGCCGACGAGGCCCCTCCGACGTCGTGTTCGGCAGTGGCAGCACGTCGATCACGGCTCCGCCGTGGCCGATGAGCGCGCCGCAGCACTCGAACGGATACGCTTCGGCCCCGTGCTCGCGAATCGCGCGGGCCACCGCCGCGCCGAGCGCGATCCCGTTTCGGCCTCCGACGCTCACCCTTGGGTCTCCCAGAACTGTTCCGACAGATACTTGATCCCGCCGTCGGGAAAGATCGTGACGATCACGCCGTCACGCAGCCGCGCCGCGACTTCCAGGCTCGCGGCGAGCGCCGCGCCGCTCGAGACCCCCACGAGCAACCCTTCCTCGGTGGCCAGCCGCCGGACCAGCGCATACGAGCGCTCGGTGCTGACGAACAGGCTCTCGTCCGCCACGTCCGGATCGTAGATGCCCGGGACAATGGCCGATTCCATGTGCTTGAGACCTTCGAGGCCGTGGAGGGGGCTATCGGGTTGGACCGAAATCAACTGGATGTCCTGATCCGATTCGCGCAGCCGCCGGCCGGTGCCGACGAAGGTGCCGCTCGTGCCGAGCCCCGCGACGAAGTGCGTGACGCGCCCGGCCGTCTGCTCGAGGATCTCCACCCCCGTCGTCTCGTAGTGCGCACGCCAGTTCGCCTCATTGTTGTACTGGTCGGGGTAAAAGTAGCGATCGGGATCGGCGGCGAAGAGCTCGCGGGCCTTGCGGATCGCGCCGTCCGACCCTTCGAGCGGGTCGGTCAGCACGAGCTCCGCGCCGAACGCCCGCAGCGTGCGCTTGCGCTCGGGCGTGGCATTGGTCGGCACGCAGAGCGTGACGCGAAACCCTTTCGCGGCGCCCAGCATGGCGTAGGAGATGCCCGTGTTGCCCGAGGTCGCATCCAGCACGGTTTTTCCCGGCCGGAGCGCGCCCGATCGCTCACCTTCCGCAATCATCCGAACGGCGGCGCGGTCCTTCACGGATCCGCCTGGGTTCTGCCATTCCGCCTTCGCGTACAGCTCCACGCCCGGGCACTCCCGTTCGATACGCTGTGCAAGTCCAGCTGCATTCGGCCGGCGCTGCATCCCACCTGGCTGCGTTGCGACTCGTTCAAATACTCCCGGTATTCTCGCTCGTCGCGCCTTGCCAGGCGGGCGCATCGCCGCCCTCGATGCGACGCTGGACTTGCACCACGGACTGCTAGACCGATTCGGTCGGGTCTGGATCCCGATATAGACTTCGCCCATGCAACTCGATCAATTCGACATGGAGCGGATGCAGTCCACCTACGAGAACCTGGTGGAGTTCAACCTCTCGGAGAGCGGCGTCCACCCTATGCGACTCGAGGAGCTCCTGGACGACCCGGCCGATCGCGACGCGGTGTTCGGCCAGGAGCTTGGGTATACGCAGTCGAACGGCACCCTCGAGCTTCGCCGGGCGATCGCATCGCTCTATCGCGGAGCGACGGTCGACCACATCGAGGTGACCAACGGCGGATCGGAGGCGAACTTCATCGCGACGTGGCACCTCGTCGACCCAAAGGACGAGGTGGTCATGATGGTGCCGAACTACATGCAGACGTTCGGCCTCGTGAAAGCCTTCGGCGGCACGGTGCACCCATGGCCCCTTGTCGAACGGGGCGGCCGTTGGCGCGTGGATCTCGATCACCTGGCATCGCTCGTCAGCGAGCGCACGCGCCTCATCATCATCTGCAACCCGAACAACCCGACGGGCTCGCGCCTGTCCGCGGACGAGCTGAACCAGATCTGCGGCATCGCAACGAAGCACGGAAGCTGGATCCTGTCGGACGAGATTTATCGCGGGGCGGAGCTGGACGGGGTCGAGACGGCGTCGATCTGGGGTCGATACGAGCGGGCGATCATCACCAGCGGGCTCTCGAAAGCGTACGGCCTTCCGGGTCTCCGGATCGGGTGGATCGTCGCGCCCGAGCCGACGGTGGCCGGTCTGTGGTCGTATCACGACTACACGACGATCGCCCCCGGCGCTCTAAGCGACCGCCTGGCCAGGATAGCGCTCGTACCGGCGCGACGGACGCGCATCCTCGCCCGGACGCGCGCCATCCTCCGCGCGAATCTTCCGATCATCACCGAATGGCTGTCGGGGCGCGGCGACACGTTCTCGTTCGCGCCGCCGGAGGCCGGCGCCATCATCTACGTCCGATACCGGACGCCCATCAACTCGCTCGAGCTGGTGACTCAGCTCCGGCGCAGCAAGAGCGTGCTCGTCGTCCCGGGCGATCACTTCGGCATGGATCGGTATCTGCGAATCGGCTTCGGGGCGGAGACGGCGTATCTGAAGCAGGGCCTCGCGCGCCTTCATGAGCTCGTGAGCGCGCTGGGCACAGAGACAGTTGGCTCTTAGCTGTGAGCTATCAGCTGGCCGCGCTACCGCACACCCGTTATCAAGCAAGCGGCTGAGAGCTGATACCTGAGCGCTTTTGATGCACTTCGATCTCCTGCTCGTCGGGTTCGGAAGCGTGGCCCGCCGCTTCGTGCGGCTCCTCGAGGAGCGCGCCGACGTTCTCCGCGACCGTTATGATCTACAGGCCCAGGTCATCGGCGCCTGCACCGCGAGGCACGGAGCCGCGTTCGACCCCAAAGGATTGCCCGCCGCCCTCCTTCTGGATCGCCACAGCCGCGGCCTCAACCTCAACGGCTCCGCTGACGCGACGGCCGATCGCGATCTGACGGTCACCTGGCTGCTTGCGCACGCCAAGCACGCCGCCGCCGCCGCGCTCGACGACGGGCGCCTCGTCCTGGTCGAGACGACGCCGCTCGACGTGCACCACGGGGGCCGGCCGGCCATCGATCACGTTCGCGCGGGACTCGAGGCGGGCGCGCACGTGGTGACAGCCAACAAAGGTCCGGTGGCATTTGCCTATCACGATCTCGCGGCCTTGGCTCAAAAGGTCGGCCGCCGGTTTCTGTTCGAGGGCGCCGTCATGGACGGGATTCCGATCTTTAATCTGGTGCGGGAGACCTTGCCGGGATGCGAGATCGTCGGCTTTCGCGGGGTCGTGAATGCGACGACGAATTACATCCTGACGGCGATGGAACGTGGGCAGCTCTACGAGGTGGCCCTGGCCGAGATGCAGCACGCCAGGATTGCCGAAGCCGACCCGTCGCACGACGTCGACGGATGGGACGCCGCGGCCAAGACGGCCGCCCTCATCAACGTTCTCATGGACGGGGACGCGACACCGCTCACGATCGCGCGCGAGGGCATCCGCGGCATCACGTCGGAGCAGATGCGCGGCGCCGTTGCCAGGGGTCGGCGGATCCGGCTGGTCGCGTCAGCTCGGCGGGACGATGACCAGGCGGTCGGTTGCGTCCGCCCCGAGGAGCTGGACGAGGCGGATCCGCTCGCCCAACTGGTCGAGATGCAGAATGCGATTATTCTGGAGACGGACCTCCTGGGGAGGCTCGGAATCCTGCAGCTCGACGGAGGCCTGACCCAGACGGCTTACGGGTTGCTGTCGGATGTGATGAGATGCCAGACATCATCGTCTTCACGGGCTCCGGTTGAAGGCCCTGCGAGCGGGTGAAAGAGTTTCTTTCACGACACGGCCGGCCCTTCACCGAGCGCAATGTCGATGAAGATCCCTCGGCGTACGACGAGCTCGTCGCGCGCGGCTGGCGGACGGTGCCGGTCACGGTCATCGGCGATCGCAGCGTCAGGGGCTTCGACCCGGCACAGTTGACCGCCGCCCTGGAGTCTTACGCATGACGGACCTACGTCGTGGGCCGCTCGTCGGCGTCACGGTTCTCGATCTCACCCGCGTCTTGTCGGGTCCGTACTGCACGATGCTGCTCGCGGACATGGGGGCCCGCGTGATCAAGGTCGAGCAGCCGGGGAAAGGCGACGACACGCGCGCGTGGGGTCCGCCGTTCCTGGACGGCGAGAGCGCGTACTTTCTGAGCATCAACCGCAACAAAGAAAGTGTCACGCTCGACTTCAAGCCGCCGGAGGGACGCCTCGTTCTGGAACGCCTTGTCGCCGCCGCCGACGTGCTGGTCGAGAACTTCCGGCCCGGAACCCTCGATCGTGTCGGGTTCGGGTACGAACAGCTCGCCGCCCGCTTCCCGCGACTCGTCTACTGCTCTGTCTCGGGATTCGGGCACACGGGCCCTCGGCGGGATCGCGCCGGCTACGACGCCGTCATCCAGGCGGAGGGCGGCCTGATGAGCATCACCGGCGGGGCCGACGGTCCGCCGTATCGCCTCGGCGTCGCCATCGCCGATATCGTCGCCGGGATGTTCGCCGCCCAGGGTATCTCGCTGGCGCTCTTCCATCGTGAGCGAGCCGGCCGGGGTCAGCACGTCGATGTCGGGATGCTCGATTCGGTCGCCGCGCTCTTGACGTATCAGGCCTCGATCTTCTTTGCGACCGGCAGTTCACCCACTCGCATGGGCAACCGGCATCCGACCATCGTGCCGTATGAAACATTCCCGGCGCAGAACGGCGAGTTCGTGCTCGCGGTCGGCAACGACGATCTGTGGCGGCGTTTCTGCCGCACGGTCGACCGCGAGGACCTGGCAACGGATCCGCGATTTGGGACGAACCAGGACCGTGTCGGCGCCTACGACGAACTGCGACGCATCTTGACCGGCCTATTCAGCACGCGAACGCGGGAAGCGTGGATCGAGCTGCTCACTGCCGCGGGCATCCCGTGCGGATCGGTGCGAGAGGTGGCCGACGTCCTGAACGATCCGCACCTGATGGCGCGCGAGATGGTGCGCGAGGTCCTCCACCCCACGGCCGGAGCCGTCAAGGTGCTCGGGACTCCGGTGAAGCTGTCCGGGTCGCCCGGGCGGGTTCACTCCTCGCCGCCGCTCCTCGGCCAACACACCGATCAGGTCTTGACCAGAGATCTGGGGTTCAGCCCGCAGGATGTCGAGAGACTCCGGGCGCAGGGCGTGATCTGATGGAAGTCTCGGACGTCCGGCGGCGGTTGCAGCAGGAGCTGGAACGTGGCCGTGTGGCGCACGCCGAGCGCCGCGCCAGGAACGACGCGGCCGCCAGGAGCTACGCGGACTTCCTCTCACGCACCGCGACGCCGGTCTTCCGGATGCTCATCACGGCCCTGAAGGCGGAAGGATTCGGGTGTTCGCTCTTCACGCCCGCCGCCAGCCTGCGGCTCGCCTCGGACCGATCGGGAGACGATTACATCGAGCTCGTGCTCGACTCGGAGGGCGACCTCCCTCGGCCGAAGCTTCACATCAGCCGCACCCGGGGACGCCAGACGCTCGAATCGGAGCGGATGATCGGGGAGCCGGGCCGCGCGATCGGGGAGCTCACCGACGAAGACGTGCTGGAGGCGCTGCTGGCGGAGATAAGCGCGCTGGTGGTGAGGTAGTTATCAGTTTTCAGTTATCAGTTCTCAGTGGGCCCTTTGGCGAGCCGCGCTACCGCGCGGCCTCCCAAGAGAGGTAGCTGAAAACTGATGACTGAGAACTGACAACTGTTCCTAGGCCAGCCGCTCGACGAACGAGCTGTCGATCCCTTCGCGCTTCAGCAGGCTGAGGAACCCTTCACGATCGAAGGCCTTCCGGTAGGCTTCGCGTGCTTCGACGGCGCCGCTCTGCACGAACGCCACGAGCGCGTCGTTCAGCGGCACCATCCCGTACTTGCGTCCGCCTTCGAGTCCGAGAGGAAGCTGCGAGATCTTGCCTTCCGCGATGAGGTTCGCGATGGCGGGAGTGTTGAGGAGCACCTCGCGCGCCGCCACGCGGCCGCCGCCCGCTTTGCGCAGCAGCACCTGCCCGACCACGCCGCGAACCGCCTCGGCCAGCGCCAGCTGAATCTGCGGACGCCGATCCGATGGGAACTGATCGAGGACCCGCACGATCGCCGCCGTCGTGGTGTAGGCCGTCAGCGACCCGATGACGAGATGTCCCGACTCGGCCGCATCGAGCGCCAGCGCGATGAGCTCGGGCGACCGGAGCTCTTCGATGATGAGCACGTCCGGGTTCTCCCGGAGCGCCGCGCGCGCGGCCGCGAGCCACTCGTCGTTGTCGCCGCGCACCTCGCGCTGACTCACGACGGAGCTGCGGCTCTCGTGGACGAACTTGATCTGGCTCTCGAGCGTGATCACGTGATCGCAGCGCGTACGGTTGATCAAGTCGACGAAGGCGGACACGAGCGTCGACTTGCCGCTCGAGCGCGGCCCCGTCACCAGGATGAAGCCTTCGGGCTCGGCGCAAAGCGCCTGAATCTCACGCGACAGGCCGAGCTGGTCGGCCGAAATCGCCCGCTGCGGGATCATCCGGAAGATCCCGCCCGGCCCCCGATGATCGCGAAAGCTCAGACAGCGGACGCGCCCCACTTCCGGGATGTCGGACATCCACTCGGTGGCGGCGCCGGTCTGCAGCGCTTCGCGGCTGCGCTCGGGCGCAAGCTCCAGGATGAGCGACTCGACTTCACCTGACGTGAGCTGGTGCTCGCCGGCAAGCTCCGTGACCTCGCCGTCGACCCGAATGAACGGTTTGGCCTGCGCCACGATGTACAACGTCGAGGCCCCTCGCCCCGCCGCGACGCGCAGCAGACGATCGAGACCGGCGATGCGCTGCGAGCCCGTCAACCGCGTCGGTTCGGTCCTCACGGGCGGCCGTGAAAGCGGAACCACAACCGCCGGCTGCGGCTCCTGATCGTCGTCTTCAGTGTCCAGTCGGGACGTCGTGAGCGTGGCGCCCATCGGGGACTGAAGGCCGGCCGACGGCGTTGAACGGACCGCGGTGCCGACGGCCGCCGTGACAACGGCGGCGGCTGGAATCTGCTGAGCAACGGGGTCCGGTGTCGGCGTCGTCCGGACCGCCCCGGCCTTGTGACGTCTCAGCTCGACCCACACATCGTCTCCGCCGCGCGCGGCAATCACCGAGAACCGGTCCCCGCTTTCGGATGCCGCCGGAAGGTCGTAGGCCACGGCGCCCAGCTCCTGCAGGGCGCGCTGCGAGTCGGACGGGAGAAGCTGATTCAGGATGCTCGAGGCCGCGTCGAGCGTCAGCGGCTTCGACGAGATCTCCACCGGTCCCGCCGGGGCGATCACGTAGGGCTTCTCTCCGACGTGCATGACGAGCCCGTCGCCATCGGCGCGCGCGATTGCCGCAAGAAGGGATTCGACGACTGCCACTGAAGTCTCCAGCCGTGCTTGAACGGCCCAAAAGTGTGCGCGAAAGCGCAGCTTCGTTACCTGCAATGAATGTCGGCCCGAGCTTACCCAACCATTAGCCGACAGGCCAGCACGCTGATCAGCCGAACCGTGTATCCCAGAGGCCGATAAACTGCGAGTAATACGCCACTTAGCGTCCGAGCTCGTCCGCAAGCGCTACCGCCTCGGGGCATCGCCAGCGCGGTAAATACGGACGAGCTCGACGAGCTTGTACCCCCTGGTCTGATAAGGAGGGACGATCCGCTCGGTCCTCAAGTATTGGATCATGCCCTCGTCCGAGTAGTCGGCGGGACCGATGTGATTCCGGGCGGCCAGGACCTCCCCGAGCCCCGAGAGGGTCATGACCGGTTCCTCGGTCACCTGCCTGGACGGAAACACGCCGAATCGCCGGGTCGATTCCACGCGGCTGCGGACGCCGAATCCGACATAGAGCTCGTTCGCGATGAAGCTGTAGCCCGATTCGGCCCGTGTCGCCGGCGCGTCTTCGACCCGCACGAAGACGACCTCGGGCAGCTCCTTGAGCAACTCGACCAGGCGGTGCGTGAATTCGCCTTCGCCCGACCATTTCGACGCATCGAGTTCCATTCGCCCTGAGTCCAGTTGATCAGGCTCCTGTCGTTGAATCACCGCAATGACCCCGGTCGAGACGCGCGAGCGGACTACCGCCGCGCCACGTGGACCGCCATCAAGCCGCCGAGCACCGGTTCGAAGCGGGCCTCGGCAAACCCCTGATCGCGCATGAGACGCGCCACGCCCTCGGCCCCGGGGTAGTTCCGCAGCGATTCGGGAATGTATCGATACGTGTCCGGGTCGCGATGCATCACCAGACCGAGGAGAGATCCGACGAGGGTCAGATACGAGAAATAGATGACCCGCAGGACGCGATTCCGCGGCTTGTCGAAGTCGAGCGAAAGCAACTGCCCGCCGGGCCTCAGCACGCGCGCCAGCTCTCGCACCGCCACCGCGATCTCCGGCACGTTGCGCAGGCCGTATCCGGTCGTGACGACATCGAAGCTGGCGTCGCGAAAAGGCATGGCCATCATATCGCCGACGAGAAAGCGTGGACCAGAGGCATCGGTCGGCGACTTTTGACGCGCCAGCTCGACCATCCGCCTGGTGATGTCCAGGCCGACGACGCGCGCCCCGCGCCTCGCACATTCGAACGCGATGTCCCCCGTGCCGGCGGCGGCGTCCAGCACACGGCTCCCCGCCGCCAGATCGGCCCGATCAACCAGGCGCTTCTTCCACCGCCGATCCTGTCCGTATGACAGAACGACGGTAATCAGGTCGTACCGATCGGCAATGGCGGAGAAAAGCCAGCGGACGTAGCGGGACTTGCCGTCGCGGGTACTCAGGGTGGAGCGGAGAGCGCTTCGCCTCGGTCGCATTGACGATTAGCGATTGGCGATTGATCGATTGATCGGTGAATGCTGATTCGCAGATTGCGGATGAATGCCCCAATCATCACATCCACAATCGACAATCAATCGTGCAATCACCGATCGCCACTCGTCAATGCGGAATTCGGATTGCTATTCCACCGCCACCCTGCCCCCCATCATCTTCGAGTGCGGCCGACAGACGTATCGATACTCGGCGGTCTTCGGCGGAACGTCGAAGACGACGGACGCGCTCTCGGCGCCCCTGAGAGTGGGCGTGCCGACGCCGAGATCCCGAATCGCGAAGTCGTGCAGCACGCCCTTGTCCTCGTTCTTCAGCGTCAGGCGGACGCGCTCGCCCGGCTTGAGGTGGATGATGGGATTCGGCACCGGCCGGCCTTCGACGTAGAACGCCATCTTCTTCGCAACCAGCGTGATCTCACGCGGCTGTTGCCTGGCCGCCGTCGCAAGCAGCGGCAGGATGGCCACGAGAGCCGTGAGGACGAGCACTGCGACGGTAATGGACCGCACGCGCATGGTTCTATGAGTCCCTATCCAATCATCATTCCCGTGACGTACATGACGCCGAACCCCGCAACGAGCCCCGCCAGCACCGGACCGCTGGCGAAATAGCGCATCACCGGCCGACCCGAAGCCATCTGCCGGGAGATCTGCACGACGACCTGGGCGATGGCGCCGACGCCGACCGCGAGAAACGCGACCGACCAGATCGGCGAGTACACGAAGCCGCCGAGCCACGCGCCGGCGATCGTCGGGGCGCCGCCGATGACCCCGAGCTTGACCAGGTCGATGATGCGCGGCCGCGCGGTGTCTTCCCGCTCGGCGTCCGGCGATCTGGGCACGAGGGGCGCAACGATCGCGAGTCCTTCCGTGGTGTTGTGCAGCGTGAAGCCGACAATGAGGAGCGTGCCCAGCGTCGCTTCCCCGAGCCCGAAGGCCGCCCCAATCGCGAGCCCCTCGCCGAAGTTGTGCAACCCGATGCCGATCGCGACCAGCAGCGCAAGGATAAAGCCTCCGCTGACCGCCGACGCCTTGGCTCGTGTCTTCCGCTCGCGGAGCCAGGCGCCGAGCGTCTCGATCGACAGATACGCGCCGATGACCCCGATGCCAAAGAGCGCCGTCCCCTGGAACGAGCCCGGAACCGCGTCCGCGGATTCGAGCCCTTCGTGCGTCCCATCGACCAGCAGGAACACCAGCAGGCCGATCGTCAGGGCGAGAACGAAATCAAAGCCGGTGCGTCCGAGTCGTGCAACCAGCGGATACCACAGGAGTCCGATCGCAATCGGCAGGACGCCGACATAGAGGCCGATGAGCGAGAAGATGCCGAAGAACCGCGCGTCCGGCCGCGGCGTCTCGACGGCGACCGGAATCGTCCGATCGAAGGCGACCCCCGTCGAGGTCAGGACCCGGATCGTGTGCGACTCGCCGGCGACCCAGGGATACGGAATCTTCAACGTGGTCCGCTCCAGGTGCCGAAGGCGCCTCCCGGCATCCGACTCGAACGACCAGTACGCCTCGTCCACCTGGACCTGCGCGATCGTCACGGGATCCGGGCCATCGTTCAGGACCGTCACGGCGATGCCGCCGTCGTTCAGCACCACACGCTGAAACGTGATCTTCTCGACCGGCGGCACGCCGGGGCTCTGCAGCGACCGGGCAGGATCCCACCAGACGATGGCGGCAATGAGGGCGGCGAGCAAGACGAGGGGGAGCAGGCCGACGGCCCATAGGGGGACGCCCATCGGGTTGGTGCGCGACACGGCACCCGTCTTCGGCGACACCTCCGCGACCTCAGTGGTGCGTTTCA
>JACOUA010000321.1 GCA_016178075.1 Acidobacteriota bacterium | reverse complement strand
CTGCTGCAGGCCATCGAAGAGGGGTGGGGCAAGGGCGTCGCGTTCGAGGCCCTGGTGGCCAGCCAGGCCGACAACGCGGCGATGAGGAGCTGGTGGGCGCGGTACCAACGTTTGGCAGCCAGCCCGGGCGCGGCGGTGACGCTGCTCCGGAGCGCATTCGAAACAGACGCGCGTTCTGTCTTACCCGCCATCACCGTGCCTGTTCTCGTCCTGCACCGCGCCGGCGATCCGTTCACAGGACCGGAGCACGGCCGCTACGTGGCTGAGCGCATCCCCGGAGCGCGGTTCGTCGAGCTGTCGGGGGTGGATCATCTGTTCTTCGCCGAGGACGTGGACCGCCTCCTCGCGGAGATCCAGGAGTTCCTGACCGGAGCACGCGAGGCGCGCGAGCCGGACCGAGTGCTGGCCACCGTCATGTTCACCGACATCGCGGGCTCCACTGAGCTCGCGACGCGGCTGGGCGATCGACAGTGGCGCGACGTTCTGGACCGCTACTACGCGATCGTACGGCGACAGCTCGCCCGCTTTCGAGGGCGGGAAATCGACACGGCCGGGGACGGACTGTTCGCGACCTTCGACGGTCCCGCGCGCGCCATTCGCTGTGCCCGAGCCATCGCCGACGAGATCAGCGTGCTGGGGATCGCCGTCCGCGTCGGAATCCATTCGGGCGAGTGCGAGGTGATCGGTGACAAGGTCGGGGGCATCGCCGTCCACACCGGAGCACGGATCGCGGGTCAGGCAGGCCCCGGCGAAGTGCTGGTGTCGAGCACCGTCAGGGACTTGGTTGCGGGGTCGGGCATTCGTTTTGAGGACCGGGGCCGGCATTCGCTGAAGGGGGTACCGGGCGAGTGGTCGCTGTTCGCGGTGGCGGCCGACCTGAGGCAGGCCTCGCCATGACCCTCCGATTCGCCCTGACCGCAGTCGGGCGCGGACGGAATCCTGCGTGATTTCTAGTTTTCCTCAGTTGGCCGGTCGGTCTATTAGCGAGTGTTGGCGCCGTGTTTCCGGCGGCAATGAGCCATGCCGCATACTGGGTTGCCCTCGCGTTCGGCTTCGTCATCGTGTGGTTCGTTTCGGGTCGGCTATTTCGTTCTTTTCCGCGGCTTGCTGCTGGGGATATGCCTTCGGAGTCGCGCAGATTCTTGAGTGACGCGGGGTCAGGCACCTAGCCGGCCGTGGCACCGACAGCGGCGGTCGCCGCGTCGGTGCGCTTCCAATCGTTTGATGCCGCTTGATGGACCAGGCTTCGGGGCGTAACCTGTTTTTCATGAGTCAGCCAATCATCACCTGCTCGCCCGACATCCTAGGGGGTACCCCCGTGTTCACCGGCACCCGGGTGCCAGTGCAGACGCTGCTCGACTACCTTGAGGGGGGCGAGACAATCGACGATTTCCTCGAGGGGTTTCCCACCGTGAAACGGGAACAGGTGATCGCCTTTCTTGAGGAAGCGAAAGCTCGAATGGTCGCCTCTGCGTCGTGAGAGTTCTCCTGGACGAGTGCGTTGACCGGCGGCTCGCGAGAGACATCGTTGGCCACGAGGTTAGGACCGTACCCCAGATGGGGTGAGCCACCATCAGGAATAGCGACCTTCTCTCACTTGCCGAGGGCCAATTCGACACCTTTGTGACTGTCGATCGTAACCTCGCGTTCCAGCAGGACCTTCCTCGCTTTTCGATTGCGGTATCGTGCTGCGCGCGCGAACGAATCGCCTTGCCGATCTCCGCCCCCTGATTCCGCAGCTTCTCGGGGCACGCCAGCAAGCGGCACGCGGCGAGGTGACATGGATCGGCAGCTAACCAGCGGCCCCAGCGGACCGGCTCCGCCGGCTGCTGAGCTTGGTCGTTAGCTGGACAGCGATGGAGCCTTACATCCTTCCATACCGGGAGTTCAGACGACTTCAGGCGCGGGCTTATCGCGCCCAGCAACGTGATCAGTCCGAGGTGACCGGAGTGCTCCTCGGTGGCGCCACAAGGCGTCTGCGGCTGTCGTTTCTCGTGAATCACTCCGGGCGGCCAGGGAGTTATGGCGGGACGAGGGCGTCGACCAGATGACCGCCAAGCTCTACCTCGAAGACCCCTACCAGCGTGAGTTCGACGCCGAGGTGCTCGAGAGCGCCGGTGGATGGTGCGCACTGTCCCAGACGCTCTTTTATCCCGGCGGCGGCGGGCAGCCCCATGATCGCGGCCACTTGATCCTGCACGGCGACGCTGTCCCGGTTTCCGCCCTCCGTGAGGACGCCGCGGGCCGAATCTGGCACTGCGTGGGACGCGATCCCGTAGCGGGCGACGCCGTGCGGGGAACCATCGACTGGCCGTTCCGGTATGCGCTGATGCGCCACCACGGCCTGATGCACGTCGTCAACACGGTCGCCCGCCAGCACTTCGGCGGCGTCATCACCGGCGTCCAGATCGGCCCGGGTCGATCGCGCATTGACTTCAAACTGGCCGGTTTCTCCCGCGAGCAGATTCCCGATTTCGAGGACCGGGTCAACGCCGTGATCGATCGCGGCCTTCGCGTCACGTCTTCGATCATCAGCGAAGACGAGTACCGACGGCGGCCCGAACTGATCCGAACCCTGGACGTTCTTCCCCCGGTCGTCGGTGGCAACGTACGAATCGTCGAGATCGAAGGCTTCGACGCTCAAGCGTGCGGCGGAACGCACGTCCACTCGACGAGCGAGATCGGGCGGGCGCACGTCGGCAAGTTCGACAACAAAGGGAAGGACAACAAGCGATTCTATTGGGACCTGACGGCGTGACGCCGGCCCCGGATCCCTCTGGCGATCCGCGGTAGGATGGTCTATCGTCTTCATCCGTGACGATGCGGGGCCGACTCGCGGCACGGCGCGAGAGCGGCCGGGGGAGACGCCTGTGGACGCCCTGCCGGGTGCGAGCGGGGCGAGAAAGGACGCCACGGCCATGTGCATCATGAGTCCACGACGGAGCGGGCGGATCTCGCCTGTGGGGATCCCGTTGGTCGTCCCGATGCTGATCGTCCTGGGTCTGACGGCGTTCCTCACCCTCGTCCGGGTGCCGCCGACGCGCGCGGCCGGTGGCCTCGACAAGATCAATCACGTCGTGGTGATTTTCCAGGAAAACTGGAGTTTCGACGCCCTCTACGGGAGATTCCCGGGGGCGAACGGACTCGCCAACGCGGGCGCCGCCGCCAGACAGGTGGACAAGACGGGCGAGCCGTACGCGACGCTGCCGCCGTCCATCGACACGCACAAGAAGCCTCCCGCCCCGGACCCGCGGATTCCCGCGAGCTTGCCGGTGGGGCCGTTTGACCTCGCGAGGTACGTGCCGCCCGATCAGCAGGCCGGCAGCCCGATCCACAAGTTCTACCACCAGCAGTACCAGATCAACGGGGGCCGGATGGACAAGTTCGTCGCCTGGAGCGATGCCGGCGGCCTGACGATGAGCTACTATGACGCGACCACCCTGCCGGGGGGGAAGCTGGCTCAGCAGTACACCCTGGCGGACAATTTCTTTCACGCCGCCTTCGGGGACTCGTTCCTCAACCACTTCTGGCTGATCTGCGCGTGCACGCCCCGGTGGCCGAACGCGCCGGCGGAGAGGATCGCGCGATTCGATGCCAGCGGGGTGCTGGTCAACCTGCGCGCTACGGTCACCCCGGACGGGTACGCCGTGAACCTCGAGTATCCGGTCAACCAGCCGCACCCGGCGAACATCACCGATCCCGCCCAGCT
>JACOUA010000320.1 GCA_016178075.1 Acidobacteriota bacterium | reverse complement strand
GGGACCGCGACGCATACGGCCGAGACGCCGACACCTGGGATTGTGTCGCAATTCATCGCCAAGTCGGGCGGGAACACGTACCACGGGCGCGTGTATGGCGACTACCAGAACGAGGACATCCAGGCGCGTAATATCGACGACTCGCTGACGGCGCTCTGCCCGGGCGGCCGATGCGGCAACCTGACACCTTCCGATCTCAACCGCATGGCGAAGTACCACGATCTCAACGCCGATATGGGCGGCTTCATAAAGAAGGACAAGCTGTGGTGGTACTTCTCCGCGCGCGATCAGAACATCCAGTCGCGCTTGCCGAACTTTCCGGTGAAGCCATTCGAGACCGGGCTGCGTGATCTGTCGGGCAAGGTCACCTACGCGCTCAGCACCAACAACAAGCTGACCGCTTATGCGGGCGGTGGACGCAAGGCACAGCCCAACCGCATGGACACGTTCAGGGTGGGAGCGCTCGTCGCGCGGCACGAGAGCGAGGACTCAACGTGGAATCAGCTCTATTGGGGACACACCTACAAGGCCGGCTGGGACAACGTGATCAACGATGCGGCCTTCTTCGAGGTCAGGGGCGGACAGTTCAGTTACATTTGGCCAAACTTCCGGCGTACGGAGTCGCCCGCCTTCCAGGACATCGGAAACAATCTGGTTCGCGGCGGCAACCGTGACGGCTGGTTCAACATCCCTGAACGCAATCAGGTGCTCGGCTCGCTCAGCTACTTCAAGGACAACTGGGCCGGGAGCCACAACTTCAAGGTTGGCGGCGAGCTGCTGCACGAGACCTTCACGTTCATCAGAGGCAAGGGGGTGAACGGCGTCGTGCCGGGCGATGTCCTCCACATTCTCAACAATGGCGCGCCGGCCGAGGTCTACTTGTTCCAGACACCGTCCGAGTCCGAGAACGGTCTCTGGACCGAGAGCGCGTTCGTGCAGGATACCTGGCGCGTAGGCAGCGGCCTGACGTTGAACCTCGGCGTTCGGTTCGACCGATACCGTACGTTCTCGCCCGAGCAACAGGGCCCGCCCGTCGGCCGGTTCAACTCGGCCCAGTTGTCGTTCCCGGCCAACGACAATGTCATCACGTGGAACCTGCCGGCGGTGCGCCTGGGCGCCACCTACGACGTCTCGGGTAACGGCAAGACCATCATGAAGTTCAACTATGGTCGCTACTGGTGGAACCCCGGCACCGGCATCAACCAGGACATCAACCTCAACCCGCCCGACTGGTACCGCCAGTACCGCTGGAGCGACAGCAACGGCAATGGGGTCTGGAATCCGGGCGAGGAGGGACAGCTCATCGCGTCTCGCGGGGGCGTGGGGAGCGCCGTCCTCGATCCGAAGCTGAAAGATCAACGAACCGATGAGGCGGCCGCCTGGATCGAGCGGGAGGTGATCCCGAACTTTGGCCTGCATGCCGGGTTCGTGTATCGACGGATTGGTAACCTCACGGATCTCATCAATGCCAATCGGCCGTTCAGCGCGTTCAACGTCCCGACCACGATTATCGATCCGGGCCCCGATGGGCGCATCGGGACGAGTGATGACGCGAGGCTCCAGGGGTTCAACCTGGATCCAAGCCGGCTCACGCTGCCCGTCTTGAACCTCAGGACAAACCTGCCGGGCAAATCCGAGTTCTACAATCTGGAGTTCGTCGGGACGAAGCGGGCCGCCGGCCGCTGGTCGCTGCAGGCGTCGTTTGCCTACCGCTGGAACAAGGACAACGACAACGGCTACTTCGGCAACAACCTTCGACAGGTGCAGGTAGCAGTCAATCCCAATGAGACGATCAACACCGACAACGGCCGGTACAACTTCACGACGTGGTCCGCGAAGGTGAACGGCACCTTCGACGCCACGTGGGGCTGGAAGATCACGCCGGCCCTCCGTCACCAGTCCGGCCAGCCGTTCGGGCGCACGTTCCTCGCCGGTGCGGCGAACGGCATCAACTACGGCAGCCAGCGCATCCTGGCCGAGCCGATCAGCTCGAGGCGCCAGGACCACCTCACGGTCCTCGATCTCCGGGCAGAGAGGGTCTTCCGGCTGCCGCACGGCCGTTCGCTCGCGCCGTTCGTCGACGTGTACAACATCGGCAACTCGAACGCGGCCTCGAACATCACGTGGGGGGGCGGCAATTCTTTCCTGCTGCCGTCGACGATCATCGGGCCGCGTATCGTGCGGGTCGGAATGAAGTATGACTGGTAACTGGCTCGTCGGGTGCGGGCGTTAGCCCGCTCGTCCCAGAAGTTAGTGCGGCCGGGGCGTTCACGCGCCCCGGCCTTTTGTTTGTACCCTGCCGGTAAGATCGCTACAATCACCGCGATGTCGCGTCGATCGCTCCGAATCTTGGGTGCCGTCGTGCTGGCCATCAGCGGCGGCGCCGCATGGTGGGCGTGGCGGGCGCGCGCGCTGGGGCCGCTCGTGCTCGACGATCTAGCGGGCGCAGCGCCGGAAGTCGTGAGTGCCGTACGCGAAGCGGAAGCCGAGGTGCGTGCGGCGCCAGACGCTGCGACGCGCTGGGGCCGCCTCGGGATGATCTGCGAAGCCAACGGGCTGATCCCGGCGGCGCGTCGCGCGTACGAGCGCGCGACCGAGCGCGATCCCGACCAGGCGCGCTGGTGGTATCGGCGCGCGCTCGTGACGAGCCGCGGGGGTGACGTCAACGACGCGCTCCAGAGCATCAACCGCGCGATCGAATTGAACGCGAGCTACGCGCCAGCGTATTGGCGCCGTGGCCTGTGGCTGCTCGACACCAGCGACATCGATCGCGCGCAGGCCGCCTTCGAGCGCGCCGTCGAGATCGACGCGACCGATCCCGGCGGCTCGTTCGGGCTGGCTCGCGTCTTCCTGGCGCGCGGTCAGAATCAACAAGCGGTCGACACGCTGGAACGGTTGCTCGGCAAGACTCCGGGCGATCCGTACGCGTTGTATCTGCTCGGCACCGCGTACCGGCGCCTCGGGCGAACCGAAGAGGCCGAATACATGCTGTCCACGGCCAGCGGGCGCGACCCGAGCTGGCCGGATCCGTGGACCGACGAGCTCGCGCAGTACCGCCGCGGCTTCGCGTCCGTCCTGAAAGAGGCGACGCGCCACGTGCTCGCCGGCCAGTTCGATGTCGCCATCCCGATGCTGGAACAGCTCCACGCCCAGAAGCCTGACGATGTCGACCTGCTGAACCAGCTCGGGATGAGTTACGTCGCTGGGGGGAGAACGTCCGAGGGGCTTCGCTTGTTGCAGGCCGCGCTCGCGCGCAATCCGGTGAACTTCGAGACGCACCTGCGGCTGGCCTCCGCCTATCTGCAGAACAGAGATCCGTCGCGCGCGCTCGAGCATGCGGATCGCGCGGTTGCGCTCAACCCCGCCTCGAGCCGCGCGCACGAATCACGCGGCATGATGCTGTGGCGCTTGGGCCGCCGGCAGGAGGCGCTCGAGTCGTTTCACGCCGCGCTTCGCTACGATCCGCGTAACGTGTCGGCGCTGGTGTGGGCCGGCATGGTCCTGACCGAAGAGAAGCGTTGGGCCGAGGCGCTCGCTCACTTTGAAGAAGCCACGCGGAGGAACCCGACGCTGACCGATGCGCTCGTCGGGATTGGGATCGTCAAGATGAACCTTGGCGCCCTCGATCAGGCCACCGCGGCCATCGATCGCGCCGCGCTCCTCGATCCGAGCAACCCCCGCGTGGCGGCCGCGCGGGCCCGTCTGGCCGAGCGGCAGGGGCGGCGGTGACCCGCAGACGCGGCGCGGACGCTGACCTCGCAGTCGGCCCCGAAGACTCTGCCCCGCACGCGCCGGATCTGCCGCGGCGGGTCGTCGCTCTCCTGGTGCTCGTCGTGCTCGCCGCCTGCGGTCCCGCCGGCCCGCCGCCACCCAACGCCACTGACGCCCCAGCGAGCGCAGCTCCCTGGTTCGAGGAGGTCGCCGAACGGAGCGGCATCCGATGGACGCATCGATCAGGCCACGAGCAGCGGCACCTGCTGCCCGAAATCATGGGGGGTGGCGCGGCGTTGTTCGATATGGACGGCGACGGCGACCTCGACCTCTATCTCGTGCAAAGCGGAAGCGTGACGAGCCCGTCCCCCAAACAGCCGGGCAATCGCCTGTTCCGCAACCGCGGCGACGGCACGTTCGACGACGTCACGGAAGGGAGCGGGACGGAGGTCGCAGGCTACGGAATGGGAGCGGCCGCCGGTGACTACGACAACGACGGTGACGTCGATCTGTTCGTCACGAATCTGGGTGCCGACGTGCTCCTGCGCAATGACGGAGTCGGACACTTTACCGACGTCACACAGGCGGCCGGCATCAGCGAATCAGGGTGGAGCACGAGCGCCGCATTCCTCGACTACGACGCCGACGGAGACCTCGACCTGTTCGTGCTCCACTACATCAACTGGTCCCCCGCCTCGGAGCTGAGCTGCTTCAGCCTCACGGGTCTACCCGACTACTGCAGCCCGAAGAACTACGATGCGCCGCTTGCTGACACGCTCTTCAGAAACAGCGGCCACGGCACCTTCACCGACGTGTCGGCCGAAGCGGGCCTTCACGCGGCGTTCGGCAACGGCCTCGGCCTCGTCGCCGCAGACCTCAACCGCGACGGACGACCGGATGTGTTCGTGGCCAACGACGGCATGCCGAACCAACTCTGGATGAACATGGGCCGCGGCCGGTTCCGCGACGAGGCCATGACGGCAGGTGTGGCGGTCGATCAGGACGGCCTCGCCAAAGCGGGCATGGGCGTTCACGCCATCGACCTGGACGGGGACGGCGATCTCGACCTGCTCGTCGTCAATCTGGACGGCGAATCGGACTCGTTCTTCCGGAATCAAGGATCCTATTTCACCGACGATACCGTGGCGGTCGGTCTGCGGACGGCGAGCCGCCGCTTCACCCGCTTTGGCGCCGGCCTCGTCGACTTCAACAACGATGGGCTGCTGGATCTGTTCGAGGCAACCGGGCGCGTCGGTCTCCAGGCGGAGCGGTTCTCGAGCGACCCGTATGCCGAGCCGAGTCTCTTGTTCCGCGGTGTCCCGGCCGGGCGCTTCGAGGAAGCGATCCCGCGCGGCGGCACGCTCGGGCCGCTCATCGCAACGAGCCGCGCCGCGGCGTTTGGCGACCTCGACCAGGACGGGGGTGTCGACATCGTTGTCGTGAACAGGGAGGCGTCGCCGTTCGTTCTGCGAAACGTTGTGAAGAATCGCGGCCACTGGATCGGCTTTCGCGTCGTTGACGCACACGGCCGTGATGCGTACGGCGCGACCATCGACCTGATTGCCGGGGAGAGGCGGATCACGCGCGAGGTCGGCGCGGCGTATAGCTACCTGGCGAGCAACGATCCGCGCGTGCACGTGGGCCTCGGACCGGAGACCTCGGTGCGCGAAGTGCGCGTGCGGTGGCCTGATGGCCGTGTCGACCGGTTCGGTGAGTTCGCCGCGGACCGCTACGTGACGTTGCGCCGAGCCGGGAAATGAGGTGTTGGGTATCGGCGCTGGCGATCCTGGTGATGCTCTCGTGCCGCGAACGAACGCGGAGCGTCGCGGCGATCACGATCGATCAGGCCGCCGACTCGTACGTCCATCTCGTCCTTGCGCTCGGCGACCGCGATCCAGATTCGCTGGACGCCTATCACGGTCCGCCGGCGTGGCAGGCAGAAGTACGCGCGAACCCAACTTCGCTTGACGCGATCCAGCGCGCAGCAAATGCGCTCGAGGCACAGCTGGCCAGCGGGCGCCTTTCAAGCGATGACGAGGAGGTAAGGCGTGCGTTTCTCGTACGACAGCTTCGAGCGATCGTGGCGCGCATCGACATTCTGCGCGGCGCCCGGCCTGCGTTCGCCGACGAAGCCGCCGCGCTGTTCGGCGTGCGGGTGCCGGCCGCGGCCGACACGGTGCGGCTCCGATCGATTCGCGCAGCTCTCGATCGGCTGCTACCGGGACACGGAGACCTCCGCGCGCGATTGATGGCATTCGATCGGCGTTTTCTCGTGCCGGCGGAGCGCCTGCCGGCAGTGCTCGCACGCGCCATCGAACGGTGCCGCACCGCCACGCTCCAGCACGCCGGCCTTCCATCATCCGAACGCGTCGACGTCGAATACGTTCACGACCTCCCCTGGAGCGCCTTCACGCGCTATCAAGGCCGCTTCCGGAGCCGAATTCAGGTGAACGCCGATTCGAGGCTCACCGTGGATCGGGCGCTCGACCTCGCCTGCCACGAAGGCTATCCGGGTCATCATGTGATCGACAGCCTGATCGAGGCACGATGGGGCACGCGCCGCATGGAACTGAACGTGCGGCCGCTCTTCAGCCCACAGGCGCTTCTCCACGAAGGCGCGGCCTCCGTGGCGTCGAGCCTCGCGTTCGACGACGATGCGAGGATTGCGTTCGAGCGCGACGAGCTCTTCCCGCTGGCCGGTCTCGTGCCGACCGCGGTCGCGGACCACGTGCGCCTCACCCGGTTGGTGGATGACTTGCGCGAAGCGGAAACAGACGTCGCGCGTCGGTACTTGGACGGCGAGCTCGACTTTCCCCGGGCGTCTGCTGCCCTCGCACGAGACGCCCTGATATCGTCGAGCGACGCGACGTTGAAGTTTCTCAATGAATATCGCACCTACGCGGTGACCTACACGCTGGGTCGCGACCGGGTGGCGGCGTACCTTGATGCCCGAGCCGGGGCACCCTACGAGGCGGCGGGTCGCTGGCGAGCGTATCTGCAGCTCGTCACGGACCCGGCGCAGACGGTCCCCGGCGAGCCCGCCCGAAAGTAAACGTTTGTCGCGACAGCGTTCGGCGGTTGACGACAGCCGCACACGCACCTAAGCTCTCCAGGTAGTCGGCGATCCAGCCCGCTCGTGAACGCCTTCGCAAAGAGGAGACGATATGCGCTGCCTGATGACGGCTCTGTGTCTGTCGGTGGCCATGGTGGGGTGCTCGCGCGGTCCGCTCCCGGAAAAGCCGGCGCCAACCGCGGCGCCCAAACTGGGCATTCGGCCGAACGGCGACACGGGGATCCAGCCGGATCTCAGCAAGATCCCGTCCGACGAATTGAAGAAGGTGTACGCGTACATCGACCAACATATCGATGAGCACGTCCGGAATCTT
>JACOUA010000319.1 GCA_016178075.1 Acidobacteriota bacterium | reverse complement strand
TGCGGGCGTTCTGTCCTGATAACCCTCGCCCCGCAGCGCCTCGAGGAACTTCACCAGCGCGTCGATTTCATCCGCGGTCAGGTTCAGGGGTTGGATCTTCGGGTCGAGGTAAGGGTTCGCGATGCCGCCGCGGTTGTACAGCTCGACGACTGCTCGCAGCGTCTTCACCGAGCCGTCATGCATGAATGGTGGGTGGAGGCCGACCTCTCGAAGCGTCGGCGTCTTGAACGCGCCTTTGTCCTTCCCTTCTTTCGTGACGAGGTAGCGGCCCTCATCCCCGAATTTCCTCGTCCTGGGATTCCAGCCGACGCCGAGATTGTGGAGCGCGCTGTCGGTGAAGTTCTGCCCGAGATGGCACTGGTTGCAGGCGGCTTTCCCGAAGAACAGATCGTGCCCCTTCTTGACGTCCGCTGACACGGCGCTTTCGTCGCGCTTCTTCCGCCAGCGGTCCCACGGCGAGTTGCCGCTCATGCGCGTGCGCTCATAGTCCGTGATCGCCCGGGCGACGCGCTCCTTGGTGATCTCGTCGGTGCCAAACGCCTCCTTGAAATAGTTGCCATACCCCGAGCGCCGGAGCGTCCCCAGCATGTTCTCGTACGTGTTCCCCATTTCAATGGGGTTCGCGATGGGGCCAAGCGCCTGCTCCTGCAGCGACCCGGCGCGGCCGTCCCAGAAGAAGTGCGGGTACAGTGTCCAGGCCTGGTTGATGAACGACGGCGCCTTGCGGCGGCCCTTCTGCCCGCGAATCCCTGTCGAGACCGCGGACGGCTCCGAGAACGCGTGCTCGGGGACGTGGCAGCTCGCACAGGAAAGCGTGCCGTCGGCCGACAGCCGCCTGTCGAAGAACAACCACCGGCCCAGGCGCACGCGCTCTGGCGTTGGCGGACGCTTCAGATCGGTCAGCTTGCCGTCGATGCCGAGCGGTAAAGCCGCGAGTGGCACGAGAGGGTTCGCGAGCTCCCAGGCCGGAGCCTGAGCGCTGGCATCGAGCCTCCAGATCAGCACACCGGTGGCCACGGCGGTCACGAGCAGAATCTCGCGCCACGGCCGCCATCCCGCCGCCACGATACTGCGAACAAGCACGACGCGAAGGACCGCCAGACCGGCTTGTCTGACGTGCGGCGTCATGAACCCTCCTCTGCTGCCTCCAGACCACTCGCTCGTAGATGTCCAGACGCCACGCCGGTGAGCGGGACGCGGAAATGGTGGCGCGCGAACCAGAGCGCGGCCAGGTTGGCCAGGGCGAACGCCGGTCATCGCAACACCTCCGTTGCAGCTTGCATTGGCCCGACGTCTTGACTGTACAGACGAGTGAACCGTGTAACCGGGTGACACGCGTCGCACGATGCCAGGTCGCGGGCCCGCGAGCGCTGAAGCGCCGCGCGCCTCAAGCCCCGGCCTGAAAACTGCGCGGGAGATCGTGACGGACTACCTGGTTTGGGACGCATACGTCAACACGGTGCATCCATCCCAAGGCCGTGCAGATCGATAAGGCTGGCGAGTGTACTAAGGCCAAAAGAAGCGGTTTATTCACAGGCTCTGAAGCCCTGCGCTACCGGAAAAACCAGTGTCCATGACTAAGGACTTTCCGGACCGACGTCGGCACCCAGCCTGGAGCTCGGGCTACTCTCCAAACTCCCGCGCCAGCTCGATCCACTCGCCCTGGGGTGCGAGCTGCTGGTACGCCCGCCAGTGCGGCTTCGCCTCCTGCGATCGACCCATCTTCTCCAGCGTCACGGCGAGATAGAAGTGCGCGTCCGCGTATCCGGGATTGAGCCGCAGCGCCTTGGTGTAGGACTCCACGGCCTCCTCGTACCGCCCGACATCGTGATGGATGTTCGCCAGGTTGAAGTGTGCCTCGAAGAACTCGGGATCGAGCGCGATGGCCCGTTCGTAGAGCGCGAGCGCTTCGACCATCTCGTCGCGGGAATAGTGGATGTTGGCGAGGTTCACCAGCGCCGCCACCATATAGGGATCGAGCGCCAGGGCGGCCCTGTAGGCCGTGGCGGCTCCCTCCTGCCTCGTGGGATCGCCATCGTCGAGCGACGAGCCGAGTTCGAAATGCCGTTCGGCGGCGCCGGCGGCCGGGGGCGATGACTCCTCGAAGCCGGGCAGCCGCGGCGGCTCGACGTCAGGCCGCTTGAGCTCGAGGATCTTCGCCGGACGCGCGTCGATCCGGAAATCGAACGATAGCTGCCCTTCGCGTGAGGCCACGATCGCGCGCACGACGGCCCGGAACGGGACCCCGCCTTCCAGCTCGGTGTGTGCCTGCTTGATCACCAGCAGATCGGCAAAGCTGAAGGAGGGATCGCCTTTCGCCGTGAGCGCGGGACCAATCAGCTTCCACTTGCGGAGGTAGCGGAGATGATCCTCCCGGAGCCGCGGATACAGCTTGAGGACGTCGTGGACGCTGTAGAGCTGCTGCGTCAATGCGGAACACGATGCAGGAGAATGGCGCGCGGTGTCAATCGCCGTGGGAAGTTCTCAGTTTTCAGTTATCAGTTTTCAGCTTACGATCATTGGAAGGTCTTGGGGTTTACACGCATTGAACTGAGAACTGATAACTGAGAACTGACAACTCACACGAGGCTGGTACAATCCGGCGATGATTCTGGCCGGTGACATCGGCGGCACCAAGACGTTGCTGGGATTGTTCGAGCCGACCGACGAGAGGCCTCGGATGATCGAGCATCGCGCGTTTCCGACGCTCGACTATGCCAGCCTGGCGGACATGGCTCGCGCGTTCCTCGCTCCGTTTGGGATCGACAGGCTCGACACGGCGTCTTTCGGCGTGGCCGGCCCGGTCGTCGAACAGACCGCGCAGCTGACCAATGTGCCATGGAGCATTGATGCGATGGAGGTCGCCGCCCACCTGAACGTCGGTCGCCTCGCCCTCCTGAACGATCTCCAGGCCATCGCGTATGCGGTTCCGGTTCTGCGATCGGAGGAGCTCGAGGTCTTGCAGGAGGGGCAGCGGGTCGCGGAGGGCGGCGCGGCGGTGATTGCGGCCGGCACCGGCCTCGGCGAGGCCCTGCTCCCCCGCGTCGCCGGACGACTCGTGCCGTCGCCGTCGGAAGCCGGCCACGCGGACTTCGCTCCACGGACACCGCGCGAGATCGAGTTCTTGATGGAGCTGACGAGAGTGTTCGGCCGCGCGGAATGGGAGCAGGTGCTCTCGGGACGCGGCCTCGTCAATCTGTTTCGCTTCCGTCACAGGACCGAGTGTCTGGCGGCCGTCGATCCCGACGATGGCGTCCGCGCGCCGGCGCTCATTTCGGCGGCCGCGCTCGAAGGGCGGTGCCCCGACTGCGTGGAGACGCTGGAGATGTTCGTGGATGCATACGGGGCGGAAGCCGGGAACCTGGCGCTCCGCGCGGTGGCGACCGCGGGGCTCTTCATCGGGGGCGGCATTGCCCCGAAAGTCCTGCCTGCCCTGAAGACCGGACGATTCCTGGCCGCGTTTCTGTCCAAACCGCCGATGGACGAGTTCCTGGCCAAGATTCCGGTCAGCGTCATCCTCGACGATCGCGCGGGGCTGCTGGGCGCGGCGGTCCACGCAAGCAGACTATAGAAGCTCTCGGCTTTCAGCTCTCAGCTCTCCGCACTACCAGCTCGGTGACCTCTGTCCCACTCGAGGCCGCGCGGCGGCGCGACCGGATTCAAGCAAGCAGCTGAAAGCTGAGAGCCGAACTGATAGACTCGCCGCAACGTTGTCTGCCTCTCCCGGTCTGTGAGCGGATCGTTGTTGCGAATCACCGCGAGCGTGAGCAAGGCCGCTTGTCCGCCGTAGCCTTGGCGAAGGCGGATGGCAGGTCGCGGGGCCAACGGGGACCCAGGGGTCCCCGGACCAAACAATGAGCCGCCGCGAAGCCCAGTCGGTCTGTTCGGCTGGGCGGAGCGGCCGACCCGCGACACTCCTGTAAGCGGATCGTTGTTGCGAATCACCGCGGCGAGCGTGAGCGAGCCGTGGCAGGTCGTGGGGGTGGGGCCCCACGACAAACCAAACAAGGAGTTCAGCCATGGCGGATCCGACCACGTCGGAGGGCCCCCGCTCCGAAAACCGGATGGTGATGATCGTTCTCTCGTACATCTGGATTCTCTCGCTCGTGCCGCTGCTCGTGGAAAAGCGCGATCCGGAGGTCCAGTGGCACGCCAAGCACGGGCTGGTTCTGCTGGCAGCCGAGGTCATCTTCTGGATAGCCTTCAGCATCGTGTCCAGCATGCTCAGCGTCATCACCGGCGGCCTGGGATGCCTGATGGGGCTCCTGACCCCGTTCATCGGGCTGGCGATCCTGGCCCTGCACGTCGTCGCGATCATCAAGGGTCTGAACGGGCAGCGGCTCATCATCCCGGGCGTGAGCGAATACGCAAGCCGGTTCTAGGCAGATGGGTCTGGCCCGGGGCTTCACGCGCCGCGCGGCCGCGACGGCTGCGGTCGTGGCGATCGCCGCCGCGTTCCTCCTCGACGCGCGACGAATTCCCGATCGTCAGTGGTCGACCGCCGCCGCGCTCGGGGGCATCGGGTTCTATCAGCGCTACCTGTCAGGCGGGTGGGCGATCCTCGGCGTGAAGTGTCGATTCGTCCCGAGCTGCAGCCACTATGCGGAGCGGGTCGTGCGGGACTACGGCGTGGTGCGCGGCGGGTGGCTCTCGCTTGGCCGGATCGTCCGATGTGGACCGTGGACGCCGGCCGGCACAATCGATCCGCCTCCAAAGATGGCCCTGAGCCTTACGCCCTGAGCCAGATCGTCTACGTTGTGGCGGGATGGCGCGGCGCGCGGCCGAAGATCACGCGCGTGTGATCGTTGACCATGACCCACAGCGCGTAGATCCCGAGCGCCGTCCCGAACGGGAATGAAAACAGGTTGAAGACCGCCAGCAGCATCGCCAGGAGTCGCGCCCGGGGCCGATGGTGCCGCAGTGACAACCCGTCCCAGACGTGAAGCACTCCCCAGACAAGCGCCATCACGCCGGCGAGGCAGAAGATGACGGCCGTCACTCCGGCCGTCACCTCGGACTGCGGATCGAGGCCGCCGGTCGTGAAGATGGCGATCGCGCCAACCCCGAGCGACAAGAGGGCCAGGCCGAGCAGCAAGCTGAGCACACCCCAGATCGCGTAGAGGATGCCCAGCAGGTCCACGTGTCCAGCCATCGATGCTAGTCTAGTCGTTAGTCGGTGGTCGTTGGTCGTTAGTCGGTGGTCGTTGGTCGGTAGTCGGTGGTCGTTGGTCGGTAGTCGGTAGTCGTTAGTCGTTAGTCGTTGGTCGTTGGTCGTTGGTCGTTGGTCGTTGGTCGTTGGTCGTCGTCGTTGGTCGTCGTCGTTCGTCGCCGGTCGACTCGGGACTATCGACTAACGACTAACGACTATCGACTGGTATTCTATGATGTCGAAGCGTTCGTGATTTCACACTACTCTCGCCGCCCTCTGCACGCCGTGGTCGGCGGACTGGCGGTGGCAGTGTCGATGGCCGGCCGCGCGGCCGCGCAAGTCCCTCCGGCCACGCTCCAGGTCGCCCCTCTCCGCCTCACCTTCATCACCGCCGAGCAGTCGAATCCGCTGCCCGGCCAGCGGATTCAAATTCGCAACGTCGGCGGCGGCCAGCTCGTGTGGCGCGCGCGCGTCACCGACCGGTGGATCACCGTCACCCCGTCGAACGGCATGGACGACATGGTCGCGGTCGTCAGCATCGATCCAACCGGATTGCAGCCGGGCAGCTACGCCGGGGCCGTCAGCATCGAGGCGGGAACGGCGTCAGGGTCGCCGAAGTTCGTCGACATCACCCTCGCGATTGCGCCGCGGCGGCCGCCGTCGCCGCCGGGTCTCAAGGTCGCCCCCGACAAGGTCGCATTCTCGGCGTCGGTTGGCCACCGCGACAAGCTCACGTTCCGCGTGAGGGTCCAGGCCGAGCGAGACCAGGCCGTCCGGTGGACGGCACAGGCGGATCGCCCCTGGCTGACCGTGACGCCGCCGCAGGGCTTCACGCCGTCCGAGATCACCCTCTCCGCAGCTCCGGAGCAACTGCCCTCCGGCGAGCACGCCGGCGTGGTCACCATTCGCGGATCGGGCGACGCCCCTGCGGTGCTCCAGATTCCCGTGACGCTGTCGCTTCGGAGCGACGGTGGGCCGATGGCGTTCTCGTCGACTGTGATGCCGACCGCCACGCTGAACATTCCCTACTCACGGCCGGTTCCGGTGCGCGGCGGTCGGCCTCCGTACGCGTTCCAGATCGTCGGGGGCACGCTACCGCCCGAGCTCGCGCTGGCGAACGGCACGCTCATGGGCACACCGCGGCAGCCGGGTGTCTTTTCCTTTACCGTCGCGGCCGTGGATTCATCCACTCCGGCCACCAGCCAAACGCAGCAGCTCTCGCTCGCCGTCGTCATCCTGGATCAGAACACGGCGCTGGCGGTGCAGCCGGTGTCGTTGGAGCTGCAGGCCACGGGCGCGCGCGCGGCCGAGTCGTCGGTCGCGATCGTGAGCGGCGGACCGCCGCTCACGTGGCAGGCCGCGTCGGACGTGCCGTGGCTGCGGATCACGCCGGCCGAGGGGGTCGCGCCGTCGACCGTCAAGGTGAGCGTCGACACGAAGGGCCTCTCGAGCGGCAGCTACGCCGCCGTCATCACGATTAACATGGACGGCGCGCCGAACAGCCCCGTCCGGGTGCCGGTCAGAGTGACGGTGAGACAGTAGCCGGCGTAGAAGGGCTCAGGGCTACGCCCTGACCGCGACGCGGAGCTCGAGGCGGGCTGGGCGTGTCTGAGGCGCGGTGATTTTGAAGTGGAAACGGGCGCCGTCGGACACACCGGCGGGAAGCGACACCCGGACGCGATGATGCCGCAGCGATGCGCCGCTGCCGCCGCACGGCCGGCAGGCTTCCATCCAGGTCTCGCCGCGGCCGCCGCAGAGCGGACAGGTACCGTGGAGCGGAACGTCAATCGGGAACGTGATCCCGTCGGACGCCTCGCGCATCGACAGCTCGACCAGGGTGCACAGACGCGCCGCGGACTCGTCGCCGTCGACGAACGCCGCCCGCATCCGATCGACAACAGCCGCCGCAGACGGGAAGTCAATCGCGATCTCGTCGGCGAAGCAGTCGTGCTCCCCGCGAAGCGCCGGCGTTCCGGTCGGCACACCGTCGAACAGTCGTCGCCGTGTTGAATCGTCCATCAAGAGGCTTCTACCTTAGGAGCGGCCGAAGATCTTGTCAAGACAAGCGCCGACGTTGAAATCGTGTCCGCTCTGCGGCGAGCCGATGAAATTCGCGACACGCAGGGTCGTCGACCACGTGCCAGGCATGAAGCATTCCATCGAGCGCACCCTGCGCGAATGGACCTGCTCGAACTGCGACTACTACGAGGAAGCCGAGGAGGGGGAAAGCGGTTCTTCCGGCTGAAGCCGGAAGCCACGAAGAAAGCTCAGGGCTGGGCTCTTGCGGTCAGCGGGCGCCAAGGGTCAGCAGGACTTCCCTCCGCACGGCGTCATCGACATCGTCGAAGTTCATTGCGGTCTCACATTCGTCACACAACACCTCGAGCACGGCGGGCCGACTCTCCTCGGACACTTCGACGCGCGAGTCCTCGAGGTGGACGACGTGCATCTGCAGGGTCTTGACCAGAAAATTCCGATCGTTCCCGCAGCTCGGACACTTCAGTGCCATTCCGGCTCCTTCGGAGCGGCCCTTCAGGGGCTCCAACCCTCGATTGTATGGAATGGCGACGGCTGGAGGCAATCATTACTTCTTCGGCATGCTGTTGATGCAGGGAGCGCACGACTCGTCGTGGCGCCCGCCTTTAAAGGCTGACGCAAGCTCTTCCCTGAGGACGTCTTGAGACCGATGCCAACCAGACTCGAGATTCGGAGCGCGGCACACGGACCCCACTGGGTGGCGTGGGCGGTCAAGCCCGGCGAGGACAAGCCTGTCGGCTCGGTCGTGCTGGTCGGCGAGACGCAGGCCGAGGCTGAAGAACGCGCGCGGAAGTGGATCGACTCACTGCCCGACTAGCGCACGCCGGCGACCCGCCACGCGGAACACCTGAGGCTCCTTCCCCGGTTCCGGAAGCCATTCCACCGTGTCGCCCGGCCGCCGCTCTCTGGCTCGCGCGAAGACGTCGCGGAGCGAGCGCGGCAGCACGTCACCCAGGCTTCCCCGAACCGGCCGGAGCTCGCCATCCTTCAGCGCGGACGCGAGGTACACGCGATCTCGTGCGCGCGTGACGGCCACATACAGCAGGCGCTTCGTCTCTTCACGATCCCGGGCCTGCTCTTCCTCGTCTGCCTCCGATTGAAAGCCGCCGATCGAGACCGACGGCCGGCCTGTGTCACCGAAGATCGCAATCCTGACGGGCGATCTCCGGGTGCCCGTCCCTCGGGAGAGGTTCACGATGAAGACGACCGGAAACTCGAGGCCTTTGGCGGCATGCACCGTCATCAGACTCACGGCCTCGACCGCATCGACGATGGCGTTCGACTCGTCGCCCAGGGACAACCGATCCAAATGCTCGGCGATTCCGACGAGCGTCGCATAGCCGCGGTTCTGCAGGCGTCGAACGAGCGACCGGAGCTTCTTCAGGTTTTCGCGCGCCTGTGCCCGGCCGGAACCGAGCGTCTCGAACCGATAGGCGGACTCGCGAAGCACCGTGTCCAGGAGCTCCGACGGTGGAATGCGATCGACGAGGGAGACCCACCGAGGCAGAGCCGCGCCGAGTCGCTCGAGCACGCGACGATCTTCAGGGCCCAGCGTCTCCGGCCAGGATTCGGCGCGCAGGAGCCGGGAGGCGAGGTCCTGGCGAAGCGCCAACAGGGCGGGATCGGACAAGCGGACGAGACGGGTGCGAAGAAAGGCCGCGGCCCGCAGGTTGGAGGCGGGATCGGCAAGGTACTTGATGACGGCCAGGACGTCCTTGATCTCCTGGGCATCGAAGAACCCGAGCCCCTTGTAGACGTAGGCGGGAACGCCACGTTCGTCGAGCGCCTGAAAGAACTCACGGTGGCTCTCGCGCGATCGAAAGAGGATGGCGATGTCGGATGGCCGGACCGCCCTCGTGTTGCCGCTCTGACGGTCGCGCACGGAGCCGGAGGCCAAAAGCTCTTCGATCTCCTCAGAGACGATCGCGGCGCAGGACTCCGGCGTGTCCGCGGCCACGATCCCGAGCGCACCGGACCGATCGATCGCGGCGTCCGGAAAACGCTCGGATGGATCGTAGGTGAAGGCGTCCGGCCTGTCGGTCTTCTGCATGACGTCGAACAGCTCGTTCGTGAACCCCAGGAGCCCCGGCACGGCACGAAAGCTCTTGACGATCGCGCGATCGGGAGCGTCTCCGCCCCGGAGCTCCGCGATCTCACGGCCGGCGATGGCGAGGACGCGCGGATCGGCGTCACGAAACCCGTAGATCGACTGCTTCCGATCGCCGACGATGAAGATCGACGGCGGAAGCCGGTCCTCCGCCGCGCCTGCCCCCTCGGCCCACGATCGGATCAACAGCGAGACGAGCTGCCACTGCTGCCGGCTCGTGTCCTGGAATTCGTCGACGAGCACGTGCCGATAGCGGGACTCGAGGCGGAACCGGCTGCGCGCGAACTCGTCCATCTCGCCGACGAGCGAGACCGCCCGAGCCAGCACCTCGCCGAAGTCCAGCACGCCGTGGCGATCGAGCGTCCGCCGGTACTCGCGACAGGCGACCCGAAACACTCGATGAAGGCCGCGCGCCAGCACCGCGTTCAGGTCGCGGCGAAACGAGCGGACACAGTCGTGGACGGCGGCGGCGAGTGACACGACCTGCTCGCGGTGCCGTTTCCAGGCGTCCTCGGAGACCGAGTGTTCGCGCCGATAGCACGGCGCGAGGCGCTGCCGCGGTTTGCCGTCCTGCGTCAGGAAGTGGGTCTGCACGTGGTCCGTCGCGGCGCGGATTGCGCCTGGCTCCGTCAGATCCCGACGGCCGAGCGCCGCGATGTCGCGCGCGACCACGATAAACCGGGGATGACCGACCGGGCCATCCGCGAGAAACGTCGCGAGGCCTCCCCGGACGCCGACGAGCGTGTCTCGCAGCCGGTCGGCGAGCCGCGTCGAGGCGACCTCCGCTGTCAAATCAGGCGGGGCGCCGGCGAGGAAGCGGCTCAGCACGTCCGCGGCCATCGCGCGCCGGGCCAGCAGGGACCCCAGTCCCACCCGAAGGCGCGCCTCGCCGAGCTGCGCGAACAGCAGCGACACATCCCGGTCACGCCGGGCGAGACGTCGCGCCACCCGCAGCGTGTGGTCGAGCGACTCTTCCGCCAGCCGAGGCGCCTCGGTGTCGTCCGCCAGCTCGAACGCAGGGTCGACGCCGGCTTCGAGTGGAAACTCGCGCAAGAGCGACAGGCAGAACGCGTCGATCGTGCTGATCGCGATCTCGCCCAGCCGATCCCGCAGCTCCCGCCAGCGCACGAGGCCGGCTTTCGAAGCCGAGGCGTCTTGACGCAGGCGATCGAGAATGCGCTGCCGCATCTCGGCCGCCGATTTTCGTGTGAACGTGATGGCCAGGATGTTCGAGGGATCGACGCCGGCCTGCAGCAGCTTGAGATAGCGATCGACCAGGACCCGGGTCTTGCCCGTCCCCGCGGACGCTTCCAGCACGACATTCCGCGTCGGATCGATCGCCGTGAGGCGAGCGTCGGCGTCGGGCAGTTGTGACAGCCCGTCTGCCATGCCGGTCGTGATGGCCTCGGCGTCATCGAACGGCAGGCCGGCGACGTCCACCTCGCGGGCGACCCTGGTTCCCACTACTCCTCCAGCTCCACGTAGTCCTTGCGACACACCGAGGAGTACGGACAGGTTCCGCAGAAAAACGGCTCGGCGGGCTGAGGCGGAAAGCTGCCACGCTCGATGCCGTCGACAGCCGCCAGCAAGCGGGCTCGCCCTTCCGCAATCTCCCGCGCGAGCTCCGCTCGGGTCTCGCCAATCGGCGCGAAGTCCTGGCGACCGAACGCGAGGTAGCCGGCCTCGGCCGCGACCCATGACCGACCCGCGTGTCCAGCAAGACGCTCGGCGGCCATCAGCGCATAGACGGGAAGCTGGATCGCTCGGCCCGCGTGAGGTCCCCGGCCAAGCTTGTAATCGATGAGGCGCAGCGAGCCGTCCGCGAGCAGGTCGATGCGATCGGCGGTCCCCGCCAGTCGCAGCCGCCGTCGTCGGTCGCCGTCCGTCACGTCGAACTCACCGTTGAGACTGAATTCGAGCAGCCGCTCCACGATCGGGATCGGTCGCTCGGCTTCCATCCGGAGGACCCTTTCGCCAAGGCCGGTCGCGACCGCGGACCCGAGGAGCCGCGTCCGTTCGAGAGTCGCCTCGGCCGGTCCGAGCGAGGCCAACGCCGCTTCCGCCACCTCGTGAAAGAGCGCTCGTGCGCGATCGAGCGTGTCGACCGTGACGGCGCCTTCTCCCTGAGCCTGCCAGCGGTCGAAGAAGGTCCGGAAGATCTCGTGCATGAATCGACCCCTGGTCTTCTGGCTCATGCTCTCTTCGTCTTCGGGATCCTCCTGGAGCTTCAGGACGTGCGTCGCGAAGTACTTGAAGGGACAATCCAGATAGAGATCGATCGCCGTCACCGCGTACGGCCGCGGTGTCTGCAGCCCAGCCTCGCCGTGAAAGCGTCCGTCGGTCTGGGCGGTCCGGTTTTGACGCAAGGCGAGCCATGCCTCCGCTTCCCGACCGCGCAACGCCGCCACCGGGTCCACACCTCCGCTCACGCAGGCCTCTCTGTCTGCGCCCAAGTCGGTCGCCCCGGCTTCGGCCGCGCAGGCTTTGAGGCCTGCGCCCGAGAGCTGCTCCAGCAGCGTCGACGGCTCGACGATATCGTCGCCGTCGAGTGTGAAGGTGGACACGAGCACGCGCTCGCGCGCGAGCCGAAGAAGATCACGAAATGCCGCCCGGACCGCGTGCACTCGTTCGCGTTCGGCGGGCCATCCCAGCGGAAAGAGCAGCGATCCGGGATAGAAGATGCTCGGACGGATGCGCGCCGGCCACTCGCCTTCCACCAACCCGACCAGATACACCTCGTCGAACACGCCGTACGCCGCTGTCTGGGCGTCGACCAGATGCACCCCGGCCGGATCCGCCGGCAGCGCGAACGTCTGCTGTTCGATCCGCCGTTTGATCGTCGCCGCAAGATCTTCGAAGCGCGTCACTGGATCGTCGTGACGGAGGTAGCCGTCGCGGAGCGAGGTCATCTCTTCGAGCACCGCCGCACGCGCCCGCGCGGCACGATCGTGCGCGTCCGGTTGAGGCTCGAACGCGGCGACGAACGCCAGCAGGCGATCGAGGAAGACCGAGCCGCGATCTCTCATGGTCAACGGCTCGAGCTCCCTCGCGATCCTGAGCGCCATCCGCG
>JACOUA010000318.1 GCA_016178075.1 Acidobacteriota bacterium | reverse complement strand
GGAGGACGGCGAGACAGCCGAGGCGGGCGCCGACGTAGCGCGGATCGGCGGCCAGGCGTTGGAGGGCCGCGGCCGCGCTGCGCAGCAGCAGGCCGTAGCCAGGTCTTGATCTATCCGCCGCAGGCGGATTTAGTCTAACGAATCCGGTTGCACCATACGGCGCCGCGCGAACGTTGCTCAGATGAAGGCCGCGACAAACCGCGGGTGGTCGTGCCAAATTCGGCAGCCGGGCAGCGTCACCGTCAGGTACACTTAGGGCACCGGCGTACTCAGCGGCATCACGTCCGCAGCGCGGTTTGCCACGGCCTGAGCGGACGCGCGGCGCCGCTGGTGAACCGGAGCCGTTATACGGACAGACCGGAAGGACCTCTCTTGGCAATCGGGATGGTCCGGGCGCCCTACCGCTTTCGACCCACGAGATGACTTCACGCGCGGTCACCGGCTTCACTCACGCCACCGTCCTGGCGCGGTCGCAGCGGTGGGGCCTCGATCGACGTCATAGAAGTCGTGGGCTCGCGGCCTGACCTCTTTCATACCGAGGCTCGAGGCGGCTAGCGGCGGGTCGGCGCGTGGTCTGTCGCGACGGTGATGCGTCGGCGGCGCGGCCGTCGTCCCCGCGTCGCTCGTAACGGACCAACGGTGCCGGTATCGTGCGGACTTGAGGCGCCGTGGCGGTCGTCGGCGGGATTCGTTGTGCGCCGCTCGTCGGGCCAATCACGCGTCTGAGCTCTCGCGAGCCGCTCGTGATCGAAGTGGCCGTGTTCGACGGGCCGCATAACATCCGGCTGCACCTGACGGCGCTGGACTCGCTCGACAGGTGTTCCAGGAGTCATGACAATGAGACGTGGAACCTTTGGCGTTTTCCTCATCGCTCTCTCACCGCTGTCAATCGTCTTGCAAAGCCAGTAGCCTGGGGCCGGCCTGCCGCCCGAAATCAGGTCGCAGATCCATCTCAACCTCGTGATCAGAACGGTCGAGTTCATGCCCCCGCATGCCGACCTAATCTGGGGCCTCCGGGACAACCCGAGTTCCACACACATTCTCGACTTGCGCGCTGACCCACAAAAGATCCAGGCCGCGCAATGGGATGTGATTCGCGACTACATCGCTCAAGGCGGAACTGTCTGGCTACAGACTCGGAGGGGGCTTCGACTGGAGTCTCCGCGCCGACCACCCGTTCTATCCAGAGTTTCTCCAACGCACGTTCGGTGTGCGGCTGACTACGCAAGATGCCTCCGGGGCCACGCTACTCCCTGCGCCGTCAGGTCATGAAATCCTCGAGGACGTTCGGTCGGTTGCCGCCGTCTACGTCTCCAACCGGGTGATTTCGTTACCGGGGAACTCTAGCGAGCTTCTTGTAGTGGCCGGCAACGGTGGTGTGGTGGGTGGCGTTGTGTCGTACGGCCAAGGGTTTCTTTTCCTATTACCGCCGTTTGACCGAAATAGGTCCGACGCTGAGCGATTCTATGTCAATCTTCGGGGAGTTCTCAGCGCACTATCCGGTGCCGAGGCGTCCTTGACCAAACGCCGTCATGGGCGCCGTCTAACGAGCAGCGCGCGGACGCGGAGAATCGTGGCGGCGATGAGTGCCGCTCGCGGCTGAGCGCCGAAACGTTAGACGTCTGGTTGCGGCACCTGAAGATCTTTGCAGATCTTCTTGACGAGATCGTTGTTGATTTCGTTGTGGCGAGGAACGCTGGAGCTTTTCCTGGCGGCGCGATTCACGTAAATCGTGTGGTTGCCACCCTCACGCAGCAGCTGGCAACCATGTTCTTCGAGGTGTCGAATCAGGTCTCGACGCTTCAAGCCCTGACTTTCAGTGGCTCACGAATCACATCGGGGCCGAGTGCGTCCTCTTGAGCGAGCGTCCGATTCGCTTCGAGCACAAGCGCCACCGCTTCTTGCAGATTGGCTCGAGCTTCTTCCAGCGTCGCACCTTGCGTGTTTGCGCCGGGCAACTCCTCGACGAAGCCGATGTAGCCCTCGGGGACTTTCCGAAATACGGCGGTGAATTGCAGGTCCATTCTAGGCTCCAGCAGCTATGATACGCGCATCTGGGGATGAGGACCTGAAAAAGCCGGAAGCATGAGCGTCGATCTCAAGAGCGCGTTTCGGCTCTCGTTCGTCACGGGCGAGACAGAGCTCCCGATTCCGCCCGTGTCGGAGATCCTCGCGCGAGTTCGGTCGGGTCCTGTCTGGGACGGCGCTTCGATCGCCCCTGCCGACGACGAGTTCCCTCTTCTTCACATCATCAGAATCGACGCCTTCCCTCGAGAGACTGTTTGGGAAGGCCGGGAAGGAAGAGAGGCTTGGGAACGCGCGAACTCAGCAACGAAGCACGACGTCTAACTTCAACTGGAGCCGACGGCGCGTGGGCAACGTGCTCCGCGGCTCAGTTGTGCCGTTAGAGCTGAAGCCGGGCACCACGAGGGCCCTATCTCACTGGCAGCCAGAAGGAGGTCTTGACGACGAAGTAATTGGCCCCCGGCGCCGCGAGGGATCGGAACATGTCTCCCCATCCCACATGCGTCCCCAGGATTTCGGACGCGGCGCGATCCTGTTGCCAGGCGACGTACAGCGTGCTGCCGGGCCGCCATTCCCACCGGAGGACCAGGTTGCTGCGGAAAGAACGAACGTTGAAGTCGCGTGCCTTCAGCGTGAAGCGGCTCTCCCCCGCGGTGACGATGTGCGTGCCGTCGGATTGACGCTGGATCACCATGCCGGAGGTTCCATACACGAGGCGATCGCGGACCGCCGGGGCGAGGAGCTCGCCGAAATCGTAGTAGCGCCCGGACGAGGCGAACGGCTCCGCGTAGAGGTCCAGGTTCATGTCCGGCTTGAACCTGAAGCCGACGCGGTATTCCATCGACAGCGTGCTCCGGTCGATGTACGAGAACACGTAGCGGTTGTCGAAGGTCGCGGGCCGGCCGCCGGCGATGGTCGCGACGTACTGCTGCACCTCGGTCAGACGCTCGACGAACGGCTCCATCGAGAAGTTCCACCGCGGGCCCGGACGGAACGAGAAGCTCGCGCTCGCTCTCCGGCTCCTCCCGCCATCCTCGTTCCCGCCGAGGCTCGCGCTCCCCGACCAGCGGGTCTGCGACGTGGATCGGTTGCCGACCTCCAGGTTCGAGCTCCAGCCGCTCGGCCGCTGCATCACCGGTCCGCCGCGCGTCAGCGCGGTATCGAATCCGCGAAAGGTTCTCGTCACCGAGAACGACGTCGTCCAGTAGTTGGCCCACGTGAGATTCACCGAGGGCCGGACCGATCGAGCCTGCCGGTTGAGATCCCACGTCCACTCGGTGTTCTGGTTGACGCCGATCGAATAGCTCCGGAAGATCGTTCCGGGCCGCGTCTCGCGATAGCGGACGTTGAAGGTCGGCATGATCCCGTCGGCCGCGTGCAGGTTCCCGAAGTCGTTCGACTCGAAGTTCGGCGAGTCGATCTTGATGCCGGCGTTCCAGATCCAGTGCTGGCCGCCGGTACGCTCGAGCCGGTTGTCGATCGTGTAGCCGGCAAGTGACGTGCGCGTCGGGTCCAGGCAGTCGTAGGTCCGGTCCGGACGCTGCGCGAAATGCGCGCTGGAGCCGTTCGATCGCCGCCGCCTCGCCGCTCACGAGGGACGCGCCTCCCGACGATCAGAACTCGTACTCGCCGCCTTTGAACCGGAGCGTCATGTCCCCGCCCGCCGTGAAGGCGTTCCGCGTCAGAAGCGCCGCGAGCGGATCCGACCGACGGAGACCACGATGCACCATGGTGACCAGTCCGCTGGCGGTCGACGCCAGGTTCCCGAACTCCTGCTGCACGCGCGCCAGTGCATACGCCGTGCGCGGCGCCACGCGGACGGTCGTGATGCCGCTCGCGCCATCGAGACCAAGGACCCGCGCCGATTCCTCGCCCGTCAGGGCCGCGAGCAGCCCTAGGGACGTCCGGGACGGGAGCCGGCCCGTCAACTTGCCGGCCGCCAGAATCGTGCTCGATGTCGGGTAGTCGACGTACTCACCGGAGCCGGCCCGATCGGGCGGGCCCCGATGCGGCGCGAGTAGAAGAAGTTGGGATTGTTGATGTTGAGCCGGTTCCCTTCCGCGAAGAACGGCCGCTTCTCGGGAAACCTGGTGTCGAACGCCGTCACGTTCACTTCGGCCGGATCGGCCTCGACCTGGCCGAAGTCCGGGTTCATCGTCGTCTCGAGCGTCAGGTTGGGGCCGAGCCCGAGCTTCATATCGGCGCCGCCGCGACTCGCCAGGTTCAGGCCGGTGTCGAACGAATTGCCCCGATCGCGTTCCGCGCTCACCCTGGAGGTGCCGGCGACGTACGGCAGCAGCTCGATCCGACGCGTCGGCCGCACGCCGGCGATGCCACGCAGATCGCCGAAGCGCGACGTCCACACGCGCTCGGTCGGGCGGCGCCGACGCGTTCCTGGGCAGAAGCGCCGGAGGCCACCATCAATTCCAGGCAGAGGACGCATGCTTGGAATCGAAGGGGCCTCCGGATCCTCGGACCTCTCATTTCAGCGCGGACGGCGATGTGGATTTCGGCGCCGGCGGAACCGTGAGGGTGATGTTGTACTTGGCGAGCGTGCCGCTGAGCGCGGTCGCTTTCGTGAGCAGCGCGTTCACGTCAGCAATCGCTTTCGGCGTCTCGGTTTTCGCGTCGTTGTACGCGCGCGTCGTCTGTTCGGTCGGCGACATGCCGGCCATTAGTCCGTTCTTGGCCTGGCCGATCCGCCCGAGCACGCTCATGTCCGGGCCGCCCCGGCCGCCGCCTCCACCACCACCACCGCCGCGCCCGCCTGCCGGCGGCATGACCTTCTGCACGAGGTACGTGAGCTCCTTCTGGAATGCTTCGAACGAGGCCTTGACGTCAGCCGGTACATCGCTCTTTCCATCGATCGTTCCGGCCACCTGGGTAACCTGACGGTTGAGCGCGTCGATCACGTTTGCGATCTCGGTGCCGCGACGCTGTAAATCGTGGACCTCCATCGCCATGTCGTACATCTTCTTGCGCTCGATCTCGGTCAGAACTACCTCGGGATCCACATTGACCCTCAACGGCTTCGCCTCGATCGGCTTGCCGTCGACGATGAGCGAGACGTTGTAGGTGCCGGGCAGCACGAACGGTCCGGCCGTCACCACGCCGCCGCCGCCGAAGCCCCCTCTACCGCCGCCACCGCCACCCCCACCCGCCTGCCCTGAGCCTGTCGAAGGGCTCCCGTCGCCAAACGGACTCTCTGCGCCGTCACCACCGCCGGCCGCCTGAGCTGAGCCTGCCTGCCCCGAGCTTGTCGAGGCGGTCGAAGGGGGCCCGCCCTCGCGTCCGCCCTGCCCGCCTGCCTGGCCGCCTCCACGGCCTCCACCCGGCGTGTCCAGGCTGGGCGCCGGCTGCACGCGGAGATCCCAGCACGCCGACTGGATGCCGGCGCGGCTGCTGTTGCCCAGCACCTGGCCCGAGATCTCGCGCACCTCGCGACCGATGGCGTCCGTGATCCGCAGCTTCACGTCGCCGGCCTGGCGCTTCATGAACCAGGAGATCACCGCGGCCTGTGGCGGGTTCTCGCCGAAGAAGGTCTGGTCGCCCCAGAACTCGTAGTTGCGATCGCGCGCTGGCCTGCGGTACCACGCGTACGGCGGCAGCGTGAACAACCGGGCGTCAGCCGCCGCGGACTGCGCCGCGGCGTACTCCTGAATCGGCTCGAGGTGATCGAGGATCCAGATCGCCCGCCCGTGGGTCGCGAGGATCATCGCATTGTCGCGCGGATGGAGGGTGATCTCATCGATCCGCACGGTCGGCAGGTTCGCTTTGATCCTTGTCCAGCTCTTGCCGCGATCGATCGACACGAAGAGCCCTGTTTCGGTTCCGAGATAGAGCACGTCGGGGTTCTTCACGTCCTCGGTCAGGGTCCGGGCGATCTCGCCCTTCAGGTTCGGCGCCATCGATCGCCACGTCTCGCCGAAATCGGTGCTGGCGTAGACGTGGGTTTCGAAGTCGCTCTGCCGGTGGCCGTCGAACGTCGCGTAGACCGTGCCTTCCTCGAAGCGCGACGGCACGACCTCGGAGACCCAGATGCCCTTCGGCACGCCGGGAACCTTGTTGAAGATGTTCGCCCACCTCTTGCCGCCGTCGCGGGAGACCGCCAGATTGCCGTCGTCGGTCCCCGCGTAGAGCAGGCCGGCGCGCTTGGGTGATTCCGCGAAGGCGACAACCGTCGGCCAGGCCTGGATGCCGTCGTTGCGGGCGATCTGAATCTCGCTGTTCTTCGCGCCCATTGTCACGATCTCGTCGCGCGGCGGGCTCTCGGTGAGGTCCGAGCTGATCGCGACCCACGACAGACCGCGATCGGAGGAGCGGAAGATCTTGTTCGCGGCCGCGTAAATCACCTTTGGGTCGTGCGGCGACATGACGAGCGGCGTGTCCCAGTTCCACCGGAGCGCCGGTTCACCCGATCCCGGCTGCGGCCGAATCGAGATCGACTCGAAGGTGCGGCGGTCGACCCGCGTGATGTTGCCGTCCTGCGACTCGCTGTAGGCGACGCGGAAATCGGTGGGATCCTGCAGCACGACGAAGCCGTCGCCGCCCTGAATCGTGGCCCAGTGATAGTTCGCGATGCCGGCCGCGCCGCGAACCGCGCTCGGCCCGCACCAGTCGTAGTTGTCCTGCATGCCGCCGCAGACGTTGTACGGCGTCGCCATATCGTAGCTCACGTGATAGAAGAGCCCGACCGGCAGGTTCGGCACGAAGTTCCACGTCTTCGCCAGGTCGTACGAGACAGCCAGCCCGCCGTCGTTGCCGATCATCACGTGGTTGGAGTTGGCGGGATCGATCCAGATGGCATGGTGATCGGAGTGGATCTTCGACGCCGCGGCGGTGTTGACGGTCTTGCCGCCGTCCAGCGACTGATGCAGATCCACGCCGCCGAGGTACACGATCTCGGGGTCGTTCGGATCGATGCGCACCTGGCTGAAGTACATCGGGCGCGGGTTGACGTTGTTGACCTTGCGCCACGTTGCGCCGGCATCATCCGATCGATAGAGCCCGGTCGCGCCCGGCCCGACACCCTGCGCGAGACCCCGTCCGCCACCGCCGGCTGGCGGCTGACCACCCGGAGCTTCCTCCGCAGCCGCGCCACCTCGTCCGCCCCCACCTCCGGCCGCCTGCCCTGAGCCTGCCTGCCCCGAGGCGGTCGAAGGGGCACCGCCGCGACCGCCCCCCGCTGGGGCGGGCCCTTCGATGAGCGCGTAGAGAATCGTCGCGCGCCGGCGATAGGCGTCGATCGCGATGCGGCCGAGAGGACCATCGGGCAGCCCGTTCCCCTTGAGCCGCGTCCACGTCTCGCCGGCGTCGGTCGATTTCCAGATGCTGCTGCCGGGCCCGCCGCCGTTCATGCAGCACGCCGTGCGACGACGCTGATAGGTCGAGGCGTACATGATCCGATTGTTCGTCGCATCCATCACGAGGTCGTTCGCGCCCGTGTCGTCGTCGACCTTCACGACCTGCTTCCACGTCCTCCCGCTATCCGTCGTCTTGAAGACGCCGCGGTCACCGCCAGACCCCCACAGGTTCCCGGTCGCGGCAACGAACACGATGTCGGTGTTTCGCGGATCGATCAGGATGCGGTTGATGTAGCGCGACGAGCGGAGGCCCATGTTCGTGTACGTCTTCCCGCCGTCAGTCGACTTGTAGACGCCGTCGCCCCATGAGGTGCTCTGCCGGTTGTTCGACTCGCCGCTCCCGACCCACACGAGATCGGGATTCGACTGCGACACGGTGACGTCGCCGATCGACATCAACCCCTGATCCTGAAACTGCGCGTCGAAGGTCGTCCCCTTGTTCGTCGTCTTCCAGACGCCCCCGTGGGCGGTCCCGACGTAGAAGATCGCCGGATTCGCCTCGTAGATGGCGAGGTCTGAAATACGACCCGACATCGACGCCGGACCGATCGG
>JACOUA010000031.1 GCA_016178075.1 Acidobacteriota bacterium | reverse complement strand
GGTGAGGTCGTCGCTGTTCAGATTGGCAGCCCGCACGACCCAGTCGCGCGACCAGTTGCCCCGCGAGTAGTTGAACCCGTCGACGTCCCCGTGCGCGATGTACCACACGCCGGTCGTCTGGTTGTGGAGGAACAAGTCGCCGACGGCGTCGCCGTTCGGATCGGCCACGCGGCGGCTCGCGGACCCTTGATCGCGAGTGAAGTGCGCCACGCAACTGGTTGCGCCCACGATGTCGATGATCCCGTCGAAACAGTCGTTGTCGCCCGTCCAGCCGGCGAACACGAAACCGGCAGCCGGCGAGGGAGTCAGGATGATCTGGGTGCCGGCGGCAAACTGCGCCGAACAGCTCCCGCCGCAGTTGATGCCGGATCCGGTGACGGTTCCGCTCCCGCCGCGCTGGATGCTGAGAGTGTGGAGCGTGGGGGTCGGCGTCGGGTTCGGTGAAGGCGTTGGGGACGGAGTCGGAGCCGGTACCGGCGCTGGTGCGGGCGGCGATCCGGAGCCCGAAATTAGCGGTGCGTCGGTGGCGAGGCGCTGCGCCGAGGCGGTCGTATACCCTGTCGCGACGACGGCCAGCCATTCCCGCGCCGTAGCGCTGGTGGTGACCCGAGGGCCAAAGTTTCCGAGCGGGCTGCCGGTGGCGGTGACCTGCATCACCGAACCAGGTGTGCCGGTCGTGCTGACCTCGGCGCCGACGCTTTCGGTCCCGGTCCCGTTGAAGATGACGAAGTAGACGCCGGACGCGGTGTTTCGGGCCATTCCCAGGCCGTCGTACGACACGTACCCCACTCCGACCGGGAATTTCGCGGCCCCGGCGGTCCCGTCCGAGCTCATGAAGCGGGCGTACTCGATTCGTGCGCTCGGCCCCCCGTCGCTGTACCACGCGACGAGATAGACGTTGCGCACCGGGTCGAACTGCACCTCCGGTGCCGCAAGCAACGATCCCGTGTCGATCGTCACCGGAGCCGTCGGGAGCGCGCCCGTGCCGGCTGTTACGCGCCGACTCTGGAGCCGCGCAATGGTGTCGTAATGAATCCAGACGACGAAGAACTCGTCGAGCGCCGAGTTGTAGACGACGGTTGGCGTGTCCTGCCAATCCGCATCGTTCGTGATGACGATTTCCGACCCCAGGAGCGCGCCGGCGTTGCTGACTCGCTGCGCGCGGATGTCAAAGCGATTGCTGCCCGCCTGTTGCCAGGTGACGAGAAACGCCTTGCTCGTGGTCGCGTAAGCCACGGCCGGGGCGGTGCCCGGCCGGGCGCCTCCCGGCGCGGCCGCGATCATGAAATCGGAGGTGAGGAAGGTCGGAGATCCGCCGGCCGAATACGCAACCAGCCTGCCCCAGACCTGACCGAAATTCGCGTTGGCTCGGGTGTCGAGCCACGTGACCAGGAAGCCACCCGTGTCCGGACTGTATGCGACGCGTCCCGTTTCCGCCCAGTCTCCGACGGTTGGAATTCTGAACGCCGCGCCGAGCGGCGTGCCATCCGGGGCAACGAACCGGCCGCCGATTGAACCGGAAAGGCGTCCCCAAATTACGAAGTAGACATTGTTGGCGGGATCGAAGGCAGCATCAGGAAATCGGGCTCCGGCTCCGACCGCAAACGTTGCGCCCGTACGGGTCGCGCCGGCGTGAGCCGTGGTGGCCGGAAACAGTGTCGAGACGAGACCGATGGCAACAACGAGAAACGATGGGGAGAACCGGGAAAACCGTAAGGTCACCGAGAGGGCCCTCCAAGCAGGCACACTACGCCGCCATCCTTATCGGTACGGACTCGGCGCGGCGATAGGCTATCGCAAGACCGACTTGAGGTCATGTCAATCGTGTGTGTGATTGGCGGGGCATTCAAACTGTACGCCACAGGGGGCCGGATTATCAACGGGAAAGCCTCGAGGCAGCGGTGAGGTAACCCACGAAGGCCACGACGTAACAAGCGAGGCCGGTCCAAAACGCGGCGGAGATGCTGTGGCTGATGGCAATCGCGACGCCGAGCGCTGAGGCTGCGACCGACGTCGCCGTATTGACTCCCCAGAGCCACGGCGTCAGTGCAACTGGATAGCGGGCCGCGATCCGCATGCCCAGCGGGAAGGCCGCGCCCATGAGGATCCCCGGCGGAAAAAGCAGGAGGACGGAGGCGGCGATCCGAACCGGCGTGACCGCGCTTTCGACCGCGCGCCCGACCGGCGGCGTCACCGCCCCGAAGATGCCGAGGACCGCCACGAGCATCCCGAGCCGACTCCACGCCGCGCGGGCCAGCGCGGCCTCCGGGATGCGCTCGGTCAGGAGGCTTCCGATCCCGCTCGAGAGCAGGAGCGAGAACAACACGACCACCAGGCCATAGGTGGGGTGTCCGAGGACCACGATCAGCCGCTGCATCTGGGAGGTCTCGATCAGCATGAATCCCAGCCCGATGGCGCCGAAGTACACGAGGAGCGTGACGAGCTGGGCGTCGCCGCGCAGGCGACGGGCGCCCGCCAGCGGCAGTGCGATCGCGATGGCCGCCATGATGCTGACCCCGATGAGCAGCAGCGCCAGCACGAGAACGGCTTCCATGTTGTGGGTGGACTTGCCCTGGCGCAGCAGCTGGGGGCGGAAGACGTCGCCCAGTCGGAGGAGCTGAAAGAAGAACGGACTGTCGTCGGTTGGCGGCGCGATGTTGATCGGGAACGACCGGAAGAACTCGTCGAGGGCGCCGCCGTTCGCGATCCGCTCGAAGGTCCGGTCCGCGGCGAAGACCGGGCTCAACACGATTTCGTACCGCAGCCGACGAGCGACATCCTCGACCGTCCGAAGCTCCACGTCCGTGAATGGCCGACGGCTCAAGAGCAGGGTTCCGATCCCGTCCGGCCCGCCTGCCGCCTCGTCGGGTCGGACGTTCCGGATGACGATCACATGGGACCGCGGCCTGGCGATGCCGGTGCGCTCGAGCGCGGTGGACGCTAGCGACGCGAGGCGATAGACTTCCCCGGGACGCTCGCGAAAATACCAGCGCGAAACGCTCAAGAGGCCGTCGGGCGCGAGGTGGCGAACGAACGTGGTCCAGGCCTCGACGGTGTAGAGGGCGTTCTCGCTGAGCACGAACGCGCCCGCCGCGGTCGCCGCCCAGGTGTCGATCAACGACACCTGCATGAGGTCGTAGTGCGCCCGTTCCCGCGCGATGAAGCTGCGCGCTTCGTCGTTGACGAACCTGACCCGCGGATCGCGGTCGAGGTGGCCGGTAAAGTCTCCGAATCTGCCGTTCACGGTTTGCAGGATGTCGCGGTTCAGCTCGACCGCGACGACCGATCGCGCGCCAAAGGCCAGCGCCGCGAGCACGTCGCGCCCACCACCCGCGCCGACGATGAGCGCCCGTGGATTCGGCCGCAGGTAATACGCGACGTTCGTCACGTCGTACTTCAGGTGGTCCAGCTCCTCGGGCGCCCCGGTGTACCGCGTCATGACGGTTCCGGCCGCGACGTCGATGTCCATGTGCAGTTGACGAACCGGCGTCTCCTGGTATGCCGTGCTTTGACCCCACGCGTACGGTTTCTCAGGCCGGTTCGGATCGCCGTCCACCCGGATACGCGAATACGAGTTCCACCGCTCGTAGAGGGGCCGTGCTTCGAATCCCGCCTTCACGTAGAGAATCCGGAGGATCGGAAACTGCCGCCACACCAGAATCGTATGACCCGTGGCACACAACGCGAGCGCGACGAGCAGGACGGCCGCCGCGCGCTTCAGCGCGCCGTCGTTGGCGTCTTGCGCGAAGGACCACGCGCCAAGCGCCGCGATGGCCGCGATCGCGATCGCGGCGGTCGGACCATCGGTGATTTCGAGCAGGAGCGGCAGCAGGACGCAGCCGGCCGCCGCGCCGGCGAGGTCGGCCGCGTACAGCGGGCCGATCCGCGAGGGAAACCGTGTGAGCGCCAGACACACGCACATGCCGCCGACGACGAACGGCACGGCGATGACGGCGTAGGTGAAGATGATGGCGTAGATGGCGACCAGAGAAGGGTGAACCCTGAACGGAATGCTGAGCTGAGTCAAGAACGAGAGGACGAGCGTGATGGGAAAAAGGAGTGAAAGCCGCGCCAGCTGCCGACGACCGAGCGCCAAAGGAAACGACTGAGGCCGCAGCTGGATCAGCAACGCCCCCACGCTTGTGCCGAACATCGCAATCGAGATGGCGACAAACGCGAAGTGGTACCACATCGTCACGCTGAAGATCCGAGTGAGCAGGACCTCGTACATGAGCGTGACGAGCGCGACGAGGAACAGGCCGGCGTACGTTCGGCGTGTCGCGACGGGAGCGGTTGTCGTTACTTCGGTGACGGGTTCTGAAGAGTCCGCGCGTACCATCGAGCCAAGTAGTCTGCCACAAACCGATGGCCGGCCGCCGACCAGTGGCAGTCGTACCGCAGATAGAGAGGCGCGGGCAGGGGATCGGTCTGCCGCGATGTCCACGTGTGCATCTCGATGGTCGGGTCGAGGAACTCGATGTCGAGCCGCCGGGTGACGCCGGCGAGCCACTGTTGAATGCCTGAATCGGGTGGGAGCACGGTGGTGTCACCAATCCCATCGAAGTACCTGCCGACGCTGCACTCCCGTACGCCCACCTGAAGCGGGTTGGGCACGTACAGCAGGATCAGTCGTCCTCCGTCGGCCGAGACATCGCTGGCGAATCGACGCAACACCGCTTCGGAAGCGCGCGCCGCCTCGAACTGTTCGTCGCTCCAAAGCGTCATCGGTCGAAGGGTTGGCCAGAACTTCGTGGCCGCGACATCCCGCAGCGCACGTGGGAGGTTCGATGTCGGTGCGGTGAGCAGAAGCTGAATGTCCGATTCCTGCAAGACCCCTCCGGGACCGGTGACCCGTGCGGCTTCGATCTTCGCGTCCGCGTCGGTGAGTCGCGTGCCGAAGTCGGGAAGGGATGAGGCGGCCGCCAGGCGGCGCATACCCGAGTCGCGCAGCCGCGCATGGAGCCCCTCCAGATGATCGACGATGCGGGACTGGCGAAGGAGGAGCCATCGTGACGGGAGATCGATCGCGAAATGGTCGGGTCGTCCGTCGGGCGTCAGGACGACGCGGTACTGGCTGCTCTCGTCTCCCTTCGTCCAGAGGTCGTTCCAAAAGAAGACCAGGACGGTGAATCTGGGCCGGAATCGACGCCCGACCTTCAGATACCAGTTCCACTCCAGAAGGGGCGACCAACCGACGACGCCGTGGCTCGCGACCCTTGCGTTGAGCCCAGTCGTGTTCAGATCCTGCGTGAGCCGAGGCGCCAAGGTCTCGTCCCACGCAACCTGTCCCGCGTAAACGAAGCTGTCTCCGATCAACAGGATGTCGAGTGGAAGAGCCGGAAGCTCCGGGCCGCGCATCCCCACGGCATTCGTGCCGACAACCACGGGCGCGAATTCATCCAACAGGTGTGGTTGGGTGAGTGAGGAGGACATGGGCGCGGTGTTGTGATGAAACTGCCGCACGATCTCGGGGTCGTTGATGGTCCGCAGGCCCTCCCCGACACGGCTCGCGCGAAGCAAGAGCTCGGCTGCGACGATCGCGACGAGCACGCCGCACGTCAGCCCCAGGACCTGAAGCTGCCGTCCACGGCGTCCGTTGCCCGCCACGTCGAACAAAAACATGGCCGTGAGCATCACGAGAACCGATGCACCGAGGACGACCGGGGAGATACCGACGGCCAGGCCGTTCAACGCGACAAGAGCCAGTCCGGCACCGAGGCAGGTCAACCCGGCTCCCCACCCGGTGACCGCGAGAACCCGCCCGGACCACCACGTCCAGCGCGCGGACCAGGCAAGCGCTGCGTAAGCGGCGAACAGCCGGAGCTGCCACGGTCGAAGAAGCCACCAGCGAAGGCGAGTGGCAAGGACGACCGCGAGGACTGCCCACGGCGCGGTCGCCAGGACGACTCGCGCCCAGGACGCTGGGCGGCCGCCAGCCTGCGTGCCTTGCTCTGCGGCGACGGCCGTCCACGCGGTGCGGATGGCAAAAGCGGTGACCAGGAGCGAGACCGCCAAGGCGGTGGCGTAGAGAAGCGAAAATCGCCAGACGTCCGCTTCAACGCTGCGATGGGTAGAGAGCGCGAGAGACACCGCGATCCAAGCCGCGGCGTGAAGAACCAAAACGAAGCGAAGTCGCGTCGACGGAGGGGCGGGCTCCACCACTACGAGAGACCGCGTAGAGCGTAGCCGATCCGGGTGTGTCCGACTATCGAGGGATGCCTGGCGGCTTCGGCGGCACCGGCGTCGCGGGCGCCGTGGGGACGATGATCGTCCCAGGTACCGGCGACGAGCCGGGATAAACGCCGGTCGGCAATTGCGGCGTGATGCCCTGCAAACCGATTCCCGGCGGATAGGAGATCGCGCCTGACGGTGTCGTCGGTGGCGAGTATTGTCCGGCCATGCCCGGCTGATTCAGAAATGTCGGCTGCATCCCCGCCGGCATCACCTGGTAGGTCGGCGGCCGGATGAACCCCGGCGGCGTGGTCTCGCTGAAATCGGAATCCGGCACGGGCATCGGCTGCCCGAGGCCGTCGGCCGTCGGTGCCTGCGGCATGCGGGCGGTCGACGTGGGCGCCGTGCTGGTCGCCATCACCAGGATCCGGTCGTACCGCGACACGCCGGATTGTCCGGCCGGACGCGGCGCGGCGACGAAGCCGGCCGCCGATCGGAGCACGATTTCGAGCGCGCGCATTTCCGGGACGTCCGCGAGCTGCAGGGTGACCCTGTCGCCGAGCAGCTTTTCCGCGTTCACGATTCTCGTGTTGCCCACGCGCGCCCATTCGGCCAGAACCTCCTGGAGCGTCGCATCCCGCACGTCGAGTGTGACGCGCCCGTCACGCATCTCGAGACGGATCTCACCCGCCATGGCGGGCGATGCCAGAAGGGCGACGGCGACCAACGCGCCAACGGAGAATTTGAACGGCTTCATGGTGTTGATTATAGCAGTTCCTCTGATGGCAAATCGCCTCAGCTCAGCCGATGGACGTGCCAGCTGAAAGCCAAGAGCTGAGACGTGCAAAGCTGAGAGCTGTTCATGCCAGCTTCGTGATCCAGAGCGGCGAATCCTTGCGCGGCAGATCGCACGTGCGACAGATCGCCGGCCCGCCGCTTTCGAGGTGCTCGCGGCGCACGCGCCGGTACGCGTCGGAGTACCAGATCTCCTTGAGGCTCGACGTCCGGGCATCGCCGAGGATCTCCCGCCCGTCGAAATCGGCGCAGCAGAGCGAGACGCGACCATCCCACAGCACAGTGAAGGTCAACCACGGACGATAGCAAGGGAACTTGACGTCGCTTGTCTGGTTCAACGTGCCGGCCCAGTTGTGCAGATCGGTAACGTGGATCTTGTCGGCGATCGGCCGCCAGTGCTCGATGAATGCCTGCTCCTCGTCCGAGCGCCCCTGACGGACGAACGACAGGATCAGCTTTGGACGCTTGCGGCCCAGTTCCGCTCGAATGCGCACCAGCCGCTCGATGTTTCCGATGACCTTGTCGTATTTGAGGCCGATGCGGGTCGACTCGAACACCTCCCGTCCGGCCGCGTCCACCGAGATGTTGATGGCGTCGAGCCCGGCCTCGATCACTCCACGCGCCGCGTCCTCGGTGATGAGCGAGCCGTTGCTGATCATCCCGACTTCCGGAATCCCGCGCTGTTTTGCGTAGCGCGTCTTCTCGACGAGCTGCCGGTCGATGAACGGCTCGCCGTAATTATGGAGCCGCACGTGCCGGATCCCCAGCGCCGCGCACTCGTCGACGATCTTCCGGAACAGCGCCATGTCCATCACGCCCTGCTTGCGGTCCATGTCGTCGCGCGGGCAGAAGACGCATTTCGCGTTGCAGATGTTGGTGCCCTCGATCTGGACGATCTCCGGAAGCGCCGTCGCGCGACCGCGCCCGGCCGCGACGAGCAGCCGCCGCACCGGCCGCGCGGCGCGCAAGAGCGCCTGCTCGGCGCCGGATCGGAGCGATGTCCGCAGGGTCTGCAACACGAACCGCTACCGTTTTCGGAAATAGTCGATGACGCGGCAGACGATCTCGTCGAGCTGAACCTTGGGCTCGTACCCGATGAGCGTCCGAAGCTTGCCGATGTCGGGGACACGCCGCGGCATGTCCTCGAACCCCGCTTCGTACGCCTGATCGTATGGGATCGTAACGATTGGCGATTCGCTGCGCGTGAGCGCCTTCACCTTGGTGGCCAGGTCCGCAATGGAGATCTCGGCGCCGTTGCCGATGTTGAACACCTCACCCACGGCCCTCGGCTCCTGCACGAGCTTGACGAGGGCGTCGACGACGTCGCCGACGTAGGTGAAGCTGCGCGACTGCGTGCCGTCGCCGAAGACGGTGATCGGATGCCCGGCGAGCGCCTGCCGGACGAAGGTCGGAAGCACCATGCCGTACTGGCCGGTCTGTCGGGGTCCGACGGTATTGAACAGCCGGACGATGATGACCGGCAGCTTCTTCTCCTTCCAATACGCGAGCGCGAGAAACTCGTCGATCGCCTTGCTGCACGCATACGCCCAGCGATGCTTCGGCGTCGGACCCATGACGAGATCGGCGTCCTCCCGGAACGGCACGGCGGTGCTCTTGCCGTACACCTCCGAGGTCGATGCGATCACGACGAGCTTCTTCTTCTTGTTCGCGTGCTTCAGCACGACTTCCGTCCCGTGCACGTTCGTCTCGATGGTGTGGACCGGCTCTTCCACGATCAGCTTGACCCCGACGGCGGCCGCCAGATGAAAGACCACGTCGCTGCGGTCGATGAGCTCGGCCAGGACCGGCTCGTTCGTGACCGACTCGATCGCGTAGGCGAAGCCGGCCCGGCCCTTGAGATGGGAAATGTTGTCGATCGAGCCCGTGGCCAGGTTGTCGAGGGCGAGGACTTCGTGGCCGCGATCGAGCAGCGTCTCGGCGAGATGCGAGCCGACAAAGCCCGCTCCCCCGGTGATCAAGGCACGCAAAGGGAGTCTCCTGCTAACGATGGATCGTTGTCGGGATCAGGGGTCGGGGATCGGGGATCGGTTGATCTTGAAACGTGAGTTCTCCGTCAAACCGATCCCTGACCCCTGACCCCTGATCCCTGTTCTCGCCACTTCAAGGATCGCCTCGGCCGATCGGGCCGCCGCCCGGCCGTCCGAGGTCAAACCACTCTGATCGAGGAAGGCGCGCCGGACCCCTGCCAGCTGGCGCCGCCGCTCCTCATCATATAGGAGAGCCTCCAGCGCGGGGCCGATTGCCTCGGGCCGCTCGGCCCCCGACATCGCACCGGCCTCCACAAACGGGCTCAGATTGTTGGGGAGCGCAAGCACGAGCGTCGGCACGTCCAACACCATGGCTTCGAACGCCGCGGTGGAGTTGACCGTCACCAGAAGCGACGTCACCGCCAACAGCGCCGCTAAATCCGCCGAGGCGGGCGCAATCGTCGCGTTGGCGGCGCCCATCGTCATTCGGCGGTATGGATCGGGACTTTCCGCCGGATGCGTCTTGATGACCAGCCGGAGGTCGGGATGCCGGGCCGTCCACTCGACCAGTGATGCAAGCACCAGCTGGATCTGGGAAAACTTGCTTGCCACGAGGACGACGCGATCGTTGGCGGCGGCACCGAGCGCCTCGCGGACGCGTCGCCGGTCGTCCTCCGTGATAGCCCGGAATGCCGTGACCAAGGCGTCGAGCCGCGCGCTGCCGGTCACCCGGATCGCGTCGGCGGGGAATCGTCCTGCCTCACGAAGCTGGCGTTCCGCGAGGCGGTCGAACACGAGCGTGAGGTCCGGACGGGGAAAGCCGCGGTCGTCGGGGTTCGACCGTGACGGGTGGGTCTCGTCGAGGTCGTGCAGATAGTTCAGCCAGTGGCGATAGATGAACCCGTGCTGCAGGCCGACAGAAGCGATCTTGCGCCGCCGGCACTCGAGCACGAGCGCGCGGCCCCAGCCGCCGGCTTCCGCGTAAGTGAAGACGACCGTCGGCTGAAGCGTGTCGAGCGCCGCGGCAGCCTGATCCATCGCGACGCGCGACCAGGGAAGCTGCAGGAATGCGACGCCGCTGAGCTCGCGCCGAAGAATGGGCCACGCGTCGCAGCCACGAACCCGCGCGGCTCGTCGCAGCTCGTTGCTGTCGCGGAGCGCGCGCTCGTCCTGCCGGCACTGCCGCCAGGTCGACCAGGGCGTCGGGCCTCGCGCGTTCGCCGAGAGCTCCTCGATTCGGCAGAACGGCACGCAAGACCCGGTGCCGCTGAACTCGCCGAGACGCTGCCGCCAGCCGCGTCCTTTGAGCATCGTTCGGGGACCGACTCCGACGAGGACCAGCGGCATGCTCGCATCGAGGCGCGTCGTCAGCTCGCGAATCACCTCGCCGATGTACGCTTCAGCGTTCGTGTCGCTCCGCCAGAACGCCGAGTGAACGAATCCCACCGTGTGGGTGCGGCTGATCTTCGTCGGCGATCGCCAGCGATGCCTGAGTGCGTTGATCCAGGCGGTGACGATGTAAAAGGCAGGCCGAAGCCGGCTCCAGTCACGGCCAGGCCAGAGTGCGCGGGCCGGGGGCACTTCGACCCGGACGCCTCCTCTGGCGGCGACCTGCGGCGCTATCACGCGGGCCACGAGTCCCGCCGCGATCACCCGCATTCCGGTTGGCCGCTCGATCTGCATCAGCCGCTCGACCGCAAGGATCGCGCGGAACAGGTGGACGACCGCGCGCTCCTTGTGCAGGAACAGCTCGATGAACCACCAGAGCGAGTCCCCGCGGTGCGTGAAGCGATCTCGCAACGGCACGCCGTCGACACGCAGGTGGCGCAGGTGCTTGATCCAGAGATTGGCCTCGGTCTCGGCCAGCTCGATGGCTGCCGGATCGAGATACGAGGAGAGGAGCACCTCGCGCGGACCATCGCCGGAATCGATGACCAGCCGGGCTTCTTCCGGAGCGATCGTTCTCATGCCCGTCTTCGATCCAGAAGGTCGATCGCAGCGGCGGTTACCTGCAGGGTCTCGACGCCGTGGAGGCAGTCCGGCACGTGGCCGACGCACCGTTCGGGCGGCTGCCGAATCCGGTTGCAGGGGCTGCAGGGGAGATCAACACGGAGAATCGCGGCCTGGGGGCCGGACGATCCGTTGGCGACGGGTCCCCATCTGGCGGGATCCGAAGGGCCGAAGAGCGCGACGATCGGCGTCCCGACCGCGACCGCGAGGTGCATCGGGCCGGTGTCACCGCTGATGAAGAGATCCAGCCGCTCCAGCACGGCCGCCAGCATCAGGAGATCGGTGCGGCCACAGAGATCGATGACGTCTCCGCCGATGCGGCGTTTCACCTGATCGACCAGATCCCGGTCCTCTGGTGCTCCGGTCAAGACGATGACGGCGTTGCGTGCGTCGCGGAGCGCTGCCGCAACTTCGGCGAAGCGCTCTGGATGCCACTGCTTGATCGCCCGGCCCCCGCAGGGGTGCATCCCAACCAGCGGCCGCTTCGGACGGCGACCGCCTGCGGCATCGCCGAGGAGCGCACTCGCGCGGCGGCGATGATCGTCTGGAATGGACAGGAGGGGCGCAAGTGCCGTGCGTCCGGCGCTCTGATCGCTGAGGTCGTGAAACGCACGCGTGACGAGCCGGCGTGTGTTGAGCGAGACATGCTGGTGTGGATCGAAAGAAACCGCGTCGGTGAGCAGCGACCCGCCGCCGGCCATGTCGAACCCGATACGGCGCGGCGCGCCCGAGACCGCCAGCAGCAGGTTGCTGCGGATATCGCCCTCGAAGTTGATGGCCAGGTCGTAGCCACGCGCCCGCCACGCGCGCGCCTTTCGCAACAGAGCGGTCAATCCCAGCCCCAGGCCATCCCGACGAAGCCATCCAGCATCGAGGACCTCCACGCGGTGTATTCCCGGGATGGACCGCGCGATCGCCTCGTTCCAACTGCCGATAACGAGATCGATCTCCGCGTTGCCGACCGCGGCTCTGACCGCGGCGATCGCCTCGAGGGTCATGAGGAGATCGCCGATGCGCTCCAGCCTCAGGAGAAGAATCCGGCGCGGCGCCTGGCCCTGTCGTCGCGGCGGTATGAGCCGGCCCGGGATCGTGACAACTGCCAACAGGGCATCGGCCAGCCCCACGAGCCATCGCTCCCGCCGGTTCTGGATCTGCGGATGCTGAAACATCTCTTGTCGGGATCAGGGATCCCTATCTCACTTCATCTCACTTCGATCCGATCGATCATCACGCCGAGATTGCGATCGTCGGACACGCCGAGCGCCGCGCGGGGATTCCAGAGCGAGCTCTCGATCCTCATGCGCGCCGGCTCGTCGGATTGCGCGGCCAGGCGCGCGGCATCGGGCGGAATCTGGAACGAGTACGGCTTGAAGCCGCCCCGAACAAGCGTCGAGCCGAGCGGCGTGCCGTTGAACGACACGCTGACCTGCGCCGGCGGAATCGTGGGCGGCCGGCCTCCGTCGTTCATCCAGAGCGTGACCACCCGGCTGTCCGGGAGCGGGCTCACGATCGAGACGTAGGAGGCGTCTCTGGTCCATCGAAACGACCCGCCGCTGGTGATCTCCTTCGCGTGAAATCTGACGACGTGCAAGTCGTCACGCGTGCCGACGTCGAGCGTGAACCAGGCGGCCTCTGGTCGAGGATCGACGAACCGGTAGAGACCGTACTCGAACTCTTTCTGCCTGACGCGCCGGGGATACGCGTTCATCGGCGACTCGTACTCGGGCACCTGAAAGCGATCGCTGGCCACCGCCGTGACGCCGATCGATTTCGACAGCAGGTCGGTCCCGCCGCTGCCGAGAAAATACACCTCGCGATAGCGCCCGCGGGCCCAGCCGATAAACGCCTGGAACTGGCGCTTGTCGGGTGTCGGCGTGTTGAGCACGAGCACCTGACGCGCGTAGATGTACGCGAGCGGCAGTGCCAGCACGTGCGTATCCGACGCGGCGCGCGATTCCACGATCACCAGATCGTCATCCTGAAAGCGGGACGCGAGCTGCTCGAGCTTCGGGATGACGCCCGCGTACTCGACGTGATGCAGGATCGGCTGCGATGCCCGAAGGTACTCGCCGCCGAGGAGCGACAGAAACACGACGCCAATGAGGAGGCGCGCGGCCCGCAGCGGGCGCCTGCCTGTCTCCAGGCCTACGAACGCGGCCGAGGCGGCAAAGAGCAGCGCCGCCGGCAGCACAGCCGGCAGAAAGCGCCGCGCCATCCAGAAGTGCTCGGGCACGATGCGGATCTTATAGAAGAAGAACAGGGCGAACGTCGTGACGGTCAGAATGAGCGCCGGGTCCCGCCAGAACCAGCGTCTCACGACGAACACGTAGCCGAGCAGGGCGGCCACGAGTCCCGGCGCGAGGAGATAGAAGGCGGTGAACGTCCTGAGCGCCAGGGCGTCGTGACTGGCGGTGCGCCCGCCCGGCGTGCGCAGAAAGTACGCGTAGGTCGCGCCCGACACGACCAGCACGATGAGGGCCAGTGGAATCCGCTCGCGCCAGCGTCTGGCCGTCTCCGGTCGTCGGCTGGCCCAGACTACGAGCCCCACGAGCGCGACGGTGATCACGGCCGCTGCACCGAGCGGCAGGACGCCGATGTTCCACGTGTAGATCATCTGATACGTGCCATAGGCTCGAATCACTCGGGTCCAGTACCACGCGGCCAGCACGAGACCCGCGAGCGTGATGAGCGTCAGAACTTTCGGCACGCGCCCGCCATCGAGCCTGCTCATCACGATCGCGATGCCGGCAACGGCCAGCACCAGCGCCGCTTCAGGACGCAGGAACAGCAGGAGCGCGAACAGCAGGCCCGCGACCGGCTCGAAGAACCGATCCGCGTCGGTCTGGGCGCGTGCGGTCGCCAGAAGGGTCGCGAACATCAGCGCCTGCAGCGCCAGCTCGGCGTTCGGGTAGCGCGCGAACCAGATCTGAACTTCGTTCATCGCCAGAAGGGCCGCCGCCGCGGCGGCGGCCGGCGCGCCAACCAGCCGCGCCCCCGCGAAGTACACCGCCAGCAGGCCGAAGATGCCCCAGAATCCGACCGCGCGCCGCGCACCCGTGAGGCCGTCCAGCCCGTAAGCGATCGCAATCGAGGCGGGATAGAGCTGCGGAAACTGGCCGACGACGGCGCCCGTGTCCGGATCCATGAGGAAAAACCCCATGAAGCGATTGCTGTAGTAGACCGGGTTGTTGTACGAAGGGAAAAACAGGTTTCGCGAAGCCGCCGGCACCGACGCGACGACGGGATCGTGCACGACGAGCGACCCGCGCTGCGCGATCTGAATCCCCTCGTTCATATAGGTGCCGGGGTCTTTTCCGCCGATGATGTATTCGGCGGGCGGGAAGAAGAACCGGAGCCCGAGACCCACCAACACGACCGGCAGAATCAGCGTCCACCCGGGTCGCGACGCGGTTCCGCGATACAGGAGCCCCGTTCGCCACCAGCCGAGCGCGCCGGCCGCCACGAGCACGTCGATCCAGATCAGCCGCGTGAAGCGATACGCGCCGAACGCCGCCAGCGTCATGGTCAGCGCGAGCGACACCGCGACGCTCGTCACGACCGACCAGAACGCACGTTCTTCGGTCGACAAGCGGGCGCGCTGTGCGCGCCCGAGGATGGGCGCCCGAAACAGGAGCAGACCCGGCACGACCGCGACGATCAGGAACGCCGCTACGCCGACCATTGATGGGCAAAGGCCACGACCGCCTCTGCGACGAACTCGACGTCTTCTTCGGTGAGGCCCGGGTGAAGGGGCAGCGAGAGGATCTGGTCGCAGACCTCATCGGCGATAGGACAGTCCGCGGGACGCTCGCCGGCCATGGCCAGCTGGCGCGTGATGGGAACGGGGTAGTGAATCAAGGTCTCGACGCCCTGCTGCGCGAGGTGGCGCTGCAGCTCGTCCCTGGCGTGCGATCGCACCGGGAACAGATGATAGACGTGTCCAGGATCGAGCTCAGGTGGTGTCGTGACGGCCGAGGCCGTCAGCCGCGATCGGTAGCGCGAGGCGAGCGCGCGGCGACGCGCAGTCCAGGATCGAAGAAACGGCAGGCGGGCCCGAAGCACCGCGGCCTGTAATTCGTCGAGCCGGCTGTTGACCCCGGGCTCGACGTGGCGGTAGCGGTCGGTCTGGCCGCCGTTCCGCAGCCGCCGGAGGCGCGCCGCCAGGGCGGCGTCGTTCGTGATGATGGCGCCGCCATCGCCGAGGGCACCAAGGTTCTTCGTGGGATAGAAGCTGAAGGCGCCCGCGTGGGCGAGCGTCCCCACGGGGACCCCTTCGCACGTCGCCAGATGCGCCTGACAGCAGTCCTCGACGAGGGCCAGTCGGTGCCGATCGGCAATCGCCTTGAGCAGAGTGGTGTCCGCCGGCTGACCGTACAGATGTACCGGCAGAATCGCGGCCGTGTTGGGACTGATGGCCGCGTCGACCGCGTCGGGTGCGAGCGTCAGCCGCTCGGCATCGATGTCCGCGAAGACCGGCCGCGCGCCGGCCATCTGGATCGCGAGCGCCGAAAACGTCGCGGACAGCGGCGACGTGATCACATCGTCACCGGGTCCGATCCCGAGCGCTTTCAGGATGAGAGCCAGCGCATCTGTCCCGTTCCCCACACCAATCGCGTGGGACGCGCCGAACGTGTCGGCAAGCTCACGCTCGAATGCCTCGCACTCGGGGCCGAGGATGAACCAGCCTCGATCGATGACTCGTCGGATGGCCGTCGCCACCGGCTCGGCATCCTCGCGGAGGTGCAGCTCGAGAAACCTGACGCGCGGACCCGTCTGCGAGCTCCATTTCCCGCCCCCCGACCCCTGACCCCCGATCCCTGTCCCTCGTTCTCCGTTCATACGACTTCCGCCGACGGTTGAGCGGCGGCAGAGGCGTCCTCGACGTACCGACCGAAGTGCGTCCGGTAGTACTGAACTGTCTGACGCAGCCCTTCGCGAAGGGTGACGTGCGGCTTCCATCCGAGCGTGCGCTCGATCTTCGATGAGTCGGCGTAGAAGCTGCCGATGTCGATGGCCTTCTTCTCGGCTGGCCACTCGACGTAGCGCACGCGGCCCGACCCGGCGATCTCGATGAGCAACGCGACGAGGGTGCGGTGGCTCGTCGGCTCGAGGCCCCCGACGTTGAACACTTCGCCGTTCGACGCGTCGCTCGCCCCAGCCCTCAAAAATGCGTCCGCCACATCGTCCACGAACACGAAGTCGCGGACCTGCGAGCCGTCGCCGTAGATCTGAATCTCGCGATCTTCGATGACGAGGCGGATGAACCATCCGATGAAGCCCTGCCGATTGTGGCGGATGAGCTGCCTCGGGCCGTACACGTTCGTTAACCGCAGCGAGCAGGCGCGGACGCCGAAGACGTTGTTGTAGACGAGATGGTAGTACTCGCCCGCCGCTTTGTTGATGCCGTTGACGTCAGTGGGCCGGACGAGATGGGTCTCGTCGACCGGGAGCCGGTCGGGTCGGCCGTACACCTGCCGCGTGCCCGCAAAGACGACTTTCACCCGCGGATTCGCCTGGCGGCAGGCCTCGAGGATCGTCAACTGGCTACGACAGTTGATCTCGAGATCGGTGTGAGGATCCCGCATGCTGTCGATGTGGCTGACCTGGCCGGCAAGATTGAAGATGACGGCACGGTCCCGCACCAGATAGTTCATGGTGCTCGCCTGACGGACGTCGGCGATGTTCACGCGGATCCTGTCCTCGATCCCGTCGATGTTGAAGAGGTTTCCCCCGTAATCCGGCAGCAGGGAATCGACAACCAGGACGCGCGCGCCGAGATCGACCAGCCAGCGCGCGAGGTTGCTGCCGATGAAGCCCAAGCCGCCCGTGATCATCACGGGACGGCCGCGATAGAACGCCTGATACGCGGAGGTCACGTGGCTCGATTGCCTGGAGGGCGTGGATCGGCCGCAACGGGTCGGCTCGTGGCCGGCACGATCGGCGCGCCGGAGACCTGCGGCGGCGCGGGGGTGCGTCGTTTGAAGACGACGAGCTCGAACCACAGCTTCATCACGTCGATTGCGGTGCGCCCGATCCGCCGGAAGTTGAAGAACTGCGATTGGCCGTAAGCCCGGTGATAGTGATGGACGGGGACCTCGGCGATCCGAAACCCGGCATCCTCGATTTTCTTCATCATCTCCAGGCAGATGACGCCGCTGCTCTTGTCGAGCTGCACGCGCTCGAAGATCGCGCGGCGCATGAGCCGGAAGTCACAATCGACGTCCCTCACGGTCAACCCGAACAGCCGCGTGACCATGTGGTGATAGAGGCGTCCGATGATGATGCGGTGGAGCGGATCCGATCGGCTGATCTTGTAGCCGTTCACGAGATCGACATCGGGTCCTAGTTGCCGCCACAGCACCGCGAGCTCGGCGGGATCGTACTGCGCGTCGCCGTCGGTGTAGAAGACGAGATCTTTTCGCGCTTCGGCGAACGCGGTCCTGAGCGCGCCGCCGTAGCCCCGGTTTGCCGGGTGATGAATGACGCGGACCTCGGGGTAGACGCGGGCGAGCTCTTCGAGGATCTCGGGTGTGTGATCCGAGCTGCAGTCGTTGACGACGACGACCTCGAAATCGCTCGTGAGCCGCCTGGCCGCCATGACCGCCCCCACGACCATGCTCGCGATGGTCCCGCCGTCGTTGTACGCGGGGAAAAAGATCGTGAGGCTGGGCGTGGCGCCGGATGGCTCCGTTGGAGTCATGGGGAAAGCCTAAACCTTTACCATGTCAAGGACTTATAGACAAGCGTGGGCGCTGCGGTAGACCTCCTCGAACCGTCTCGCGACATCGACCCAGGCGTGCCGGCTGACGACCTGCTGACGCGCGGCCGCTCCAAGGCGCGCCCTGAGGCCCGAATCGTCGATGAGCCGCGAGATGGCCGACGCGAGCTCGGCGGGACTCCGTTCCGCAACCAGCATTCCCGTGCGCCCGTGCTCGACGACCGACGGGATCCCGCCAGCGGTGGTCGCCACGAGCGGCGTCGCGCTCGCGAGTGCTTCCATGACGACGTTGGGCAGCCCGTCGACGTTCCCCGCCTCGTCGCGCACCGAGGGGACGGCCGCGATGTCCGCCGCCGCGAGATACCCGGCGATCTCGTCCTGAGCGATGAGGCCGATGAATCGAATGCGCGACGAGCCGATCCGATCCGCCCGCGTCCTGAGGTCGCGCTCCAAATCTCCGCCGCCGGCCACGACCAAGGTGGCACGCTTCGACGCGAGCGGCGCGAGCCCGAACGCCTCGATCAGATATTCGAATCCTTTCTTGCGCACGAAGCGGCCGGCCGTGAAGACGATCGCGGTCGCTTCGCCCAATCCGAGGCGCTCGCGATAGGCCGCTCGCCGAGTCGCGTCGGGATGGAACCGGTCGGCGTCCACACCGTACGGAATCGTCGTGGTCCGGTGCGGGTCGGCTCCGAGCCCGAGCGCCCGCCCGCGCAGGTCGTCGCTGCACGAGGTCACCCATGCCGCGCGGCGAAGCGCGAAGCGCGCCGCGCGCCGCGCGAACCCGTAGCGCTCGGCGACGTACACGTCGGAGCCGTGCAGGCTGATCACATGCGGCACTCCGCGAGCGGCGAGCGCCGCGATCGCGCCGCCCGGCACGACCCAATGCGCGTGCACGATCGTCGCCTGAATCCGCCGCGCGACGCGGGCCGCCGACGCCCACGCCGAGAGCAAGGCCATCGGCGTCACCGCCACCGCCGACGGCCGGAGTCGCTCGTCCGCTTCAAGCGCGCCGGCATACCCGAACACGTGCAGGGCTCGGGTCGGGGCGTATCTGAACGGATGAAAGTGGAGGCCGTTCTCACGCGCGCCACGCGCCAGCCGCGGATGCCAGGGCAGCACGATGTGGACGTCGTGGCCGCGCGCGGCCAGACCCTTGGCAATTGGCTCCAGGAACGTGCCCACCGTGTCGCCGGCGAACCTCGGATACGACGAGGTCACCATCACGACCCGCTCGTGGCCGCTCACCATCGTCGCCGCAGTCTCATCCGCCACGGGGACATTGCGGATTCGAAGAGCACGCTGGTCGACAGCTTCGACACTCCCTGCCGCCGCTCGACGAAGATGATCGGCACCTCGCCGATGCGACATCCCTGTCGCGATGCGGCGAACAGCATCTCGACGATGAAGGCATAGCCGTCCGAGATGATCTTCTCGAGGGGGAGCCGGGCGAGCGCCTCGCGCCGCCAGCAGCGGAACCCGCTCGTGCAGTCCCGGGCGCGCAGCCGCGTCACGAACCGGATGTACCGGTTGGCGACCGCGCTCAGCACGATCCGGCGGAGCGGCCAGTTGACGACGCTCACGCCGCGCAGGTACCGCGATCCGATCACGACGTCGTAGCGCGACGTCGCGGCCACCATCTCGGGCAGGTATTTCGGATCGTGCGAGAGGTCGGCGTCCATCTGGCAGATCACGCGCGCGTGGGACTCGAGGGCGAGCGCGAAGCCCGCGGCATACGACCGGCCGAGCCCCCGCCTGGCCTTGCGATGAAGAACGTCCACTCGATTCGGGAACTCGCGCGCCAGCGCGTCGGCGACCTCGCCGGTCCCATCGGGTGAGTCGTCATCGACGATCAGAACGCCGTAGTCCGCCTGCGCCAGCACGCTCCTCACGAGCGGCGGGAGGTTGTCGTGCTCGTTGTACGTGGGGATGACGACGAGGATGGGCGTATCGATCCGCACGGGATCTTCCTGGCTCAGGGGGTTGGTGCCACCACCCGCGCGGCCGCGCAGACGATGAGAATCGGGTCGATCACGGGAATTCGAAACCGCTCCTGTGGGAAGAACACCAGGCACGTCACGACGGCGGAGCCGGCCAGCAGCCACATCGCGCGCGACCGCGATCGCCCGCGGACGATCCGCACGAGTCCGGCCAGGGCGATTGGCAGCAGCGCGCCGTAGGACAGCACCGACGCCCAATAATACCGCGACGAATGCAGGCGATAGGACGGCCCAGCCGGGACCCAAATATAGAAGAACTTCTTGACCGTCAGCTTGAGCCACGCTATCGGGTGCGCCGCGATGTACCGAAACGCGTCGGTGTAGTACACCGGCTCGAGATCTTCGGCGCTCATCCCCGGATGGGCGTTCCTGAATTCGACATTCGCCCGCTTGATGTCCGGATTCGCGGCGAGGTCGCCCTCGCCGCGCGCGAGCGGATGGTTGCCGGTCCAGAAGGTGACGCCGCCTTCGGAGGCGATGAGGACGAACCGGTGGTGCTCGCGAATGTTGCGGACCGTCCACGGGCCGATCGTCAGCGCGGCGCCGAGCAGGAAGAGCGCAACCCATCGAAACGCGCCCCGCACGAGCAACCATGCGGCCGCGAACGCGAGAAAAAACAGCGCGGTCGGGCGGGTCAGGGCCGAGAGCCCCGCGATCACGCCGGCGCCAAACACAGCAGCCGACAGGGAGCCACTTGCGCGGTCGTCCCCTTCCGATCGCGCATCGATGGCGCGTCCCAGAACGAGCGCGCTCGCGAGCGCCAGCGTCGAGTAGAGCGCTTCGCTCAACACGTAGGCGCCAATCCAGATGAGCGGCGCATACACGGCGCCGATCCAGACGGCCGGACGTCTCGCCGCCGGCCCGGCGGCTGCCGCCGCGAGGGCACCGATCAGCCAGACCCCCACGGCGCCGACCACGGCCTGGGCGATCTTGATCGATGTCAGGAGCGCAGCGTCATCCGCGGGGTCCGCGGGGCGATCAGGTGAAGCCGCACCCGTCATCGTCATGACCCCG
>JACOUA010000317.1 GCA_016178075.1 Acidobacteriota bacterium | reverse complement strand
TATTCGATCGTCCGACGATGCTTTTGAGACGATCCTGATGGGCGACGTGTACTTCAACATCCACACGCAGGTAAACCCGGGCGGGGAGATTCGCGGGCAGCTCACGCCGGCGGTGACGCTGGACGGCAGGCAGCGGTTTTTCCAGTAGCCGCTTCCGTTCCGCTCCGCTCCGCGCGGGGCGCATATCACGCGGCTGGTCCCAAATACGCGCGTGCGGGGAGCTCGTGGTGAGACCGCAACCAGCGAGGGAGTGGAAGTGACGGAGTGACGAATTGACGGAGTGAAGCCGAGAGATTCGTCACTTCGTCAGTCCGCCACTTCGTCACGTTGTCAATTCTCACACACTCACCAGTTCACCGGCTCGTTCCTGCGCCTGCCGCGCCACTGCGGCGTCGAATTCATCGACCGACTCGCCGTGCTGGCTGAGGTCGAGCCCGATCTCTTCCTGGTCGTCGGTCACGCGCATCGGAATGATGGCGTCGGTGAGCTTGAAGAGCACCCACGATCCCACGAAGGTGTAGACGGCGACGATCGCGAGCGCCAGCAGGTGCATCAAGAACGTCCGCGACGGGCCGTAGATGAGGCCGAGATCCTTCGCGAAGATCCCGGTCGCCAGCATCCCTACCATGCCGCCCACGCCATGACACGGGAAGACGTCGAGCGTGTCGTCGATCGTCGACATCGACTTCCAATGAACGACGACGCTGCTGACGACCGCCGCGGCAGCGCCGATCAGGATGCTGGCGCCGACCGTCACGTATCCGGCGGCCGGCGTGATCGCCACGAGCCCGACGACGGCGCCGACGCAGGCGCCGAGCGCGGACGGCTTTCGTCCGCGCGTCCCATCCATCAACATCCAGGCCAACGCCGCCGCGGCTGACGCCGTGTTCGTCGTCGCGAAGGCCAGCGCCGCCTGGCCCGACGCGCCGAGCGCCGACCCGGCATTGAAGCCGAACCAGCCGAACCACAGCATGCCGGTCCCGAGGATCACGAACGGGATGTTCGCCGGCGCGTGGGCCTCGCCACCGATGTGAATCTTTCGACGCCCCAGCACGAGCGCGCCGGCAAGCGCCGCAAAGCCGGCCGACATGTGCACGACGGTACCGCCCGCGAAGTCGAGCACGCCAAGCTGACGCAGGAAGCCGTGCGGATGCCACGTCCAGTGCGCAAGCGGGCAGTAGATGCAGAGCGTGAACAGACACATGAACAGCACGTAGCTCGAGAACCGCACGCGCTCGGCAAACGATCCGGTGATGAGGGCCGGCGTGATGATCGCGAACTTCGCCTGGAAGAGCGCGAACACCACCAGCGGGATCGTCGGCGAGAGCGCGGGGTGGGTCTCGGCGCCGACCCCGCCGAACATCAGGTTCGTCAGCGGGCTCCCAATCACCCCGCCGATGTCGTCGCCGAACGCCAGGCTGAAGCCGACGATGACCCAGAGGAGGCTCACGACCGCCATCGCCATGAAGCTCTGGAGCATCGTCGAGATGACGTTCTTCCGCTGCACCATCCCGCCGTAGAAGAACGAGAGGCCCGGCGTCATCAGCAGCACGAGGCCGCTGGCCGTGAGCATCCACGCGACGTCGCCCGTGTTGATCGGCCCCCCCTGCACGATCGGTCGCGCGACCGGCAGCCACGCGGCGACGACCCCGAGGCCGAGAAGCGCTCCGACACCCCCGATCGATGCACGACTCATCACAGCACGATCCTTCATGAGGAACATACCCGGCAACCTACACCCCGGCTGCTCGCTTCGCCAATGATGCCGAGTGGATAGATCTCGGCCGGCAGCGAAATCTTGGCGTGTCACTATTCAAATGTCACTTGAGAAGATGATGATAAACCTACCGAGGCGGGCTGTCACGCTCGTGACGAAAATAATTTGTGTTGGGGCAGGCAACCAAGGGCGTTCCGCCATCAAATGCCGGCCGCGGCCGAGGCGCGCCGGGCGTCGGCGACGCCGATGACGATTGCCGCCTGCGCACCGCCTTCGACGGCCGACGCATAGAGGTATTCGATGTTGATGCCCGCGCCGGCGATCAAGCTCGTGAGGCGGCCCAGGGTGCCGGGATCGTTTGGGATGATGGTGTAGAGCACCTCGCGCTCCTCGACCTGTTGATGCCGGCCGCGGAGGACGCCGGCCGCGTGCACGTGGTTGTCGACCACGAGCCGCAGCGTGCCCCCCGTCTCGATCTGGAGGGCGAGGATGTTGACGCGCTCATCCGCGAGCGCCTGGCAGAGGCGCGAGATCGTGCCGGGACTGTTGGGAAGGCGGACGACCAGCTCAGTGCGAATCATGGAGGGAATAATACATTGACGATTGGTGATTGGCGATTGGCGATTGCCGTCCGGAGAATTCAGCCCAATTCCGATGAATCGTCCGTGATTCGTCAATTCCGCGCAATCGTCAATCGACGATCAATCACGCAATCGGCAGTCCGCAATCGTCAATGCATCAGAAGAAGAAGGTGACGCCCGTCGTCCACATCGACGCTTCGTGCGAGAGCTTCAGTTTTTCCTGCAGACCGCCAAGCCCTGGAATCGGAATCGCGCCAGGCTCGGTGGTGCCGACGGGCTGATCGCCGAAGTGGATGAACGTGTAACGGTAGTCGAGATGAACGGCGGCGCGCTGGTGGACCTGGACCTGGGCGCCGACGCCGGCGTGATAGCCGATCTTGCGCGTCGTGGTGCTGTCGCGGACGGCGTTGTTGGCCAGGTGCTCGACCTTCTGCGAGTACCAGCCCATGCCGCCCAGCACGTACGGTGACACGGCCGACCGCACCAGGTACATCAGGAGCGATCCCTGAATCGGCATGTCCTTGACGCGCTCGGTCAGATCGTCGTTCTCGTGCGAGCGGTAATCGAAGGCAATCTCGAGGGCCGTCTTCTCGGTTGTCCGAAACCGGAACATCCCGCCCGACAGCCGCGTCCGGGGGGTATCGATGCTTTTGAGATCGCTGCCGCGGGCAAAGCTGAATCGGGGACCCGCGCCGAACTCACCCTGCGCCCGGCCCTCGGCCGGCACCAGCAGGACGGAGCCGATCACCATCGTCGTCGCGAACCCCATCACCCATCCTTTGATCGTGGGGCCCCACCCCCACGCGGAGCCGTCGCTGACGCTCCGGATCTTGATTGCCTCGTCGGTTGTCCGCGTGCTGAGTGCCATGTCTCCCTCCGCGGGGTGCCAATGGCAGAGCTGGGCAATCCCCGGCGAAAGGTGTATCGGGTTGGGAAAGCTGAGCGATTAGGGGGAAAGGGTGTGCAGAGACGTGAAGGGGTCAGGGATCAGGGGACAGGGACCAGGAAAGGAACGCAGGAGTCAGGAAAGGAGGCAGGGAAACAGAGGTTGGGGGTCCGGATTGTTGGTCCCTGACCCCCGATCCCTGATCCCTGTTCTTACGCGAGCACCCGAATCACCACGCGCCGATTCTGCGCGCGGCCGTCTTTCGTCTTGTTGTTCCCCACCGGCTTTTCCTCGCCGAAGCTGATCACGTTCATCTTGTGCAACGGGATCTGGTGCGTCTCGTACAGGTATTGCCGCACGGCTTGCGCCCGCTCGAGACCGATGCGCTCGTTCAGCGACTTGGGACCAACCGAATCAGTATGTCCCTCGATCTCGATGTACGCGCCCTTGGGATCGCCCTTGAGCCGCGCGACCACCTCGTCGATTCGGGTCTTCACTTCGTCCGGCAGATCGGCTTTGCCGAACTTGAACTTGCCCTGATCCTCGCTCAGGACGACTTCGTAGACCATGCGCTTCGACGCGCGATCCAGCTCTGCGGCCTTCGCACCAGCGGCATCGGCCGCCGAGCGCGCGCCCATCGCCGCCGAATTGGCCGACTGGGCCGCCTGGTTCGCCGTCTCAGCCCGCTGGTTCGCCGCGTCGGCGCGCTGGCCGACCTCGTTGATGTGCCCCTCGTTCTGCTTGGTGCGCTGCTGGTTCTCCTCCACCTGGGTGGACAGCGTGTCAACCTTGTTGTTGACATCACCGACCTGCTTCGTCACGTACTTCTTCGTGGCGCAGGCCGCCGATCCGCCGACGGCAAGCGCCGCGATCACAAGAGCGACAGCGACGTTTCTCATGGACATAGCCTCCTCAAAGAACGGGTGATGGGCCGGCCTTCCACCCCAGCGCGGCTGCCGCGCTGGGGGCCCCGGGTTTGCCGGCGACGTACCCACTGCGCGCGCGTACCGTCAGCTTCCTGTCGCGCGTTTGAATGTCGAGCGGATGCCAGCCTGACGTGCCTGCCGATTCGAACGCGATCAGGTACTGGTGACGGAGCTCGGAGACGATCTGACGAGCCGCGACGCTCGCGTGCGCCGGTGCGCTCGTCACGAACAGGTGCCCACCTGTCCAACTGGCGAGATCGACCAGCTCACCGGCCAGCGGCGAGCGGGCCGCGTTGGCGGCGGCGGTGTCGGCGCCCGGATGATCGACCGGCGGCACCACCGCCAGGATGTACACCGGCACATCGATCGAGCTCGCCACGCCCGATACTTCCCGGGCGGACAAATGGCTGCTCGTGTCGATCCCATCGGTGATGACGAGCACCGCGCGCCGGCCGGTGCTGCGGCCGGCCACGCGCCTGGCGGCCGCCGCGATGGCGTCATGCAAGGACGTCGATCCGTAGGGCGCGAGACGCTGGAGCGCCGAGCGGAGCGCGCCCGTTTCCTTCGTGAAGGTCAGCAGCTCGCGGAGCTCGGCGTCGAACGTGAAGAGCGCCGCCTCGTCCTTCCCCGGTTTGAGCCAAGAGACAAGGTGATCCGCGGCGCGTCTCGCGGCCTCGACCTTGCCCGCAACCTCCATGCTTCCGCTCACGTCGAAGAGCAGGGCGAGGCTCAGCGGGGTCTCAGCCGAGCTGAAATCGGCAATCGGCCGGCGGATGCCGGCATCCATCACCACGAAGTCGTTCCGGGTGAGGTTGCGGACGATCCGTCCCTTTTCATCACGGACGACGGCCGTGACGCGCACCAGGTCCACGCCGCTGCGAAAGGCCGTCTGCGGGGTGCCGGGCAGGCGCTGGGTGGTTCCAACCCCGACCGGGATCAGCATGAGAACGGCAAGAGAGATCGCGACCGGCTGCACGCGTCGGTCAATTATCAATCTTCCTGCCAGCTTCCTGCCAGGAGGGCAACTTGTTGCCGGAGAGGAACTTCGAGATCGAGCGTCGCCGCGAGGCTCGGGCCGGGAGGCAGGATTCGGGTAAGAGTTACCCGAATCGTCCAAAACACTGTGTAAAACATGCCGTGGGCTCATGCTCAGGGCTCATGGCTCAAGGCTCATGGCTCAGGGAAGCGCCTTTCTTGTCGCAAGCCTTAAGCCCTGGAGCCATCCGGGCCTTGCGCCCTCAGCCATCTGGGCCCTGCGTCCTCGGCCATCTGGTAAGATCCAGCCCGTGAACGTGCATCTCTCGCCGACTCTTCCCGCGGCCAAACGTTTGTCTGGCTTCACTTACGCCATCCGGAACATCGTCGCCGAGGCCAAGAAGGTCGAACGCTCGGGCCGCACCGTGCGGTACCTCAATATCGGAGATCCGGTCGCCTTCGGCTTTCGCACACCGCTCCATCTCGTCGAGGCGGCGTCGAAAGCGATGCGCGACGGACACAACGGGTACGGTCCGTCCGTCGGGCTGGCGGAAGCGCGGGAAGCGGTCGCCGCCGAGTACACCTCGCGTGGCATGCCGGTCTCTCCCGATCGGGTAGTCCTGACGGCGGGGACCTCTGAAGGCATCGAGCTGGCACTGAACGCGGCGGCGGACGCGGGCGATGAAGTGTTGGTCCCGATGCCGACCTACCCGCTGTACACGGCGGTGCTGCACCGCATCGGTGCGCGCGCGGTGTTCTACCGGACGGACCCGGCGCACGGCTGGCTGCCCGACGTCGAACACGTCCGCTCGCTCATCCATCCGACGACGCGCGCGCTGGTGGTGATCGACCCGAACAATCCGACCGGTGCGATGTACTCGCGCGGCGTGCGGCTCGGGCTGTTGGAGCTCGCCGAGCGCCACGGCATCATGCTGCTGGCTGACGAGGTGTACGGCGACCTGGCGTTCGATGGTCCCGTCGCGCCGATAGCGAGCCTGGCGCCCGACGCACCGGTCGTTTCGTTCTCCAGTCTCTCCAAGGCTTATCTGGCGCCTGGCTGGCGTGCGGGCTGGTTGGCGGTCGGCCGGAGCGACCGGCTCGACGAGATCCTGGCCGGCATCAAGAAGCTGGCCGATGGACGCCTCTGCAGCACGGTCCCGATGCAATACGCCATCACGGCGGCGCTGACCGGCGACCGATCGCATCAGGCCTCGTTCCGCGAGGCGCTCCGAGAGCGGGCCGCTCTCACCACGGATCGCCTGAACGCCGTCTCAGGCATGACATGTACTCCGCCCATGGCGGCGTTCTACGCGATGCCGCGCGTCGCGCTTCCGGCCGGCGTGACCGACGAGCAGTTCGTGCTTCAGCTTCTGCACGAGACCGGCGTCCTCGTCGTGCACGGCTCGGGCTTCGGCCTTCCGGCGTCCGAGGGGTACTTCCGCGTCGTCTTCCTGGCGGCGCCCGCCGTGCTTGCGGACGTGTACGATCGCATCGCGACCTTCACGCGATCATTCCTTGGAACGCGACACTAGGGACAGTCCCAGACGCCTCATCCTTTTCGGCATCGTCATGACGGCTGTGGCCGTCGCGATCTGCTGGACCTTGTATCTCGCGCGCGGCGCCCTCCTCCTCATCTACGTCAGTGCCCTGTTTGGTATCGGCATGAGCCCGCTCGTTCGGATGATCGAGCGGCAGCGGCTCTTTCCCATCGGCCCCAGACGTTTTCCGCGGTGGCTGGCCATTCTGGTCATCTACTTCACGGTGATTGGCTCACTGATGATGGTGGTGTCGCTCGTCGCGGGACCGCTGGCTGGCCAGGCGCAGGAGTTCTGGCGGCAGCTGCCGTCGATGATCGATCGGGCGCAGCAGGAGCTCGTCAGGATCGGCGTTCTCCGCCAGCCGATTACCTGGAGAGAAGCGGTCGCACAAGCGCCCGGCACGGGCAACGACGCTGTGCAGGTCGTCGTCGAGGCGATCTCGGGCCTCATCGGCGGCGTCTTCGGCCTGGTGACGATCCTGATCCTGACCTTCTACCTCCTGGTCGAAGCTGAATCGATCTTCGAGACCTTCATCCTCCTCTTTCCGGCGGGCACCCGGGAGCGGGTCGACAAGGCGTCGCGTCAGGTGAGCCTGAAGGTGAGCGCTTGGCTTGGGGGCCAGCTTCTGCTCGGCGGGATTATCGGCTCGTCAGCGGCGCTCGGGTTGTTCCTGATGGGTGTTCCGTACTTCTACGTGCTGGCGCTTCTGGCGGGGATCGGCGAGATGATTCCGATTGTCGGGCCGGTGCTCGCGGCCATCCCAGCCGTCGCCGTCGCGTTGAGCGTGTCGCCGAAGCTGGGGCTCGCTGTCGCCATTTTCTTCTTCGTGCAGCAGCAGCTCGAGAATCACGTGCTCGTGCCCAAAGTGATGTCGCGCCAGGTCGGCGTCAGCGCCGTGACGGTCATCGTCGCCCTGCTCATCGGCGGCGCGCTGCTCGGCCTCGTGGGCGCGCTGCTCGCCGTGCCGAGCGCCGCCATCCTCCAGGTCATCGTTCAAGAACTTCTCACCATGAGAAAGGAACCCTGACGGATTTCAGACGGCAGTCGGAAGTCTGAAGGCTCAAGCTGAAGGCTTGGAGCCCGCGGGAGACCATGCGCATCTCAGGCTGGACCGCCACCCTCTTGTACGTGCTGGCCGCGCTCGTGATGACCTGGCCACTTGCGCGCGGCCTGACGCACGATATTCCCGGGGACCTTGGCGATTCGCTGCTCAATTGCTGGATCGTGTCGTGGGTGGCCGACCACCTGCTCCGGGCGCTCGGTGGTGACCTCGCGGCGCTGGGCCAGTTCTGGCACCCCAACATCTTCCATCCCGAGCCGTACGCCCTCGCCTACTCGGAGCACCTGACGGCGCAGGCGGTCCAGATCCTTCCCATATACGCCGCGACGCACAATCCGATTCTTTCCTACAACCTTCTCTTCCTGTCGACCTTCGTGCTCTCCGGGCTCGGCATGTTTCTGCTGGTCCGGTCCCTCACCCAGGACGCGGTGGCGGGGCTGGTGGCGGGCGTGATCTATGCGTTCGGCTTGCCGCGAGTCGGGCAGATCCCGCACCTCCAGGTGCTGTCCGCTCAATGGATGCCATTCGCGCTGCTCGGGCTACACCGGTTTTTCGAGACGAGACGTCTGGCGCCCCTCGTGGGGGCGTCTGCCGCGCTCATCGCGCAGAACATGTACTGCGGGTACTACCTGATGTTCTTCATGCCGGTCATGGGGGGCGTCCCGTTGTTCGAGATCGGCACGCGGAGACTGAGGCGGGACGAACGCATGTGGAAGGCGCTTTTTCTGG
>JACOUA010000346.1 GCA_016178075.1 Acidobacteriota bacterium | reverse complement strand
GCGGCGCCGCTCTACAACCTGGTGGTCGTCAACGAGCGGCTGCGTTTCGGCAAAGCGCACCTGCAGGTCGACCAGTACTTCGAAGCGATCATCCGAGGAAACTCGACTCGCTGTTACGTGTTTCAGGTGACGGCCCTGGTCACGGGTCTTCTGCTCGTCGTGCAGGCCGGGCCCGTCACCATGTTGATCACGAATCGGATTCTGCTTGCGAAGGCCGGTCTTCTCCTGGCGTTGATGGTGCTTCTTTCGGTCGTGCACTTCTCCATCCAGCCCCGCATCGATCGCCTGCTCGCCCAGGCCACCGGCGATGCGATTCCGGCGCCGCTGGCCGCCGAGATCGCGCCGCTGCGCCTGAGGCGCAAGCGGCTTGCCACGGTGTGCCTGTTCCTCGTCATCACGACGATGCTTCTCGGCCTTCAGGTGTTCAGACCGTTTGCCGCTTGGACCACTGCGGTTCTGCTGGTCCTGGCCCTGCTCTTCGCGTGGCGCGTCTATCGAACCCCGATTCGGTACGGCTGGATCTAAAAAACTGCGGCCGTTCAGACCCGACGTTCGATCATCGCGCCAGTCCGCGCGAGGGCCTCGGCGACGACGAACTCCTTGTCCAGCCGATCGAGCCGAGCGACGATTCCCCCGTACTCCAGCTCCGACATGTCCAGCATCGCGGGCCCGAAGAACCCCTGCTTCCTCATCTCCACGGCCTTCCTCGCCACATCATCCCGGACGGCGTTCCAGAACGGATCGGCGAACAGATCGACCGGCGCCGTCAGCAGACCGCCGTGCATCGAGAAGCCGAGGCCCGACACCATCGGGCAGCAGAAGAACGTCGACGCCGGCGTGTTGATCGGTACGGGCATCAGCCCGCTCCAGCCAAGTCAAAGCCTGATCCCACGTGGGCGCATGGTTCCCCCCAGATGCGCTACGCGGGGTGCCGGGATTTCGGCACGTCGGCGTGACGGCGAAACGGAGCTCCGTTCGCTGAAGCCGGTCTTTAGCCAATTCACGGCATTTCGTCCTGCCGGTGTGGTTCTTGCGGTTCCGGAATAAACCACCGGATTTTCGGCAGCATGGTCCCGCGTGTGGTCGATCGGGGGGTTGACCATGGTCCCGTCTGAAACTTCCACGGCGCGGCGCAGGTTCCTGAAGCTGCTCGCAACGAGTCCTCTGCTGTCCTGCACGGGCCTGCCCTCCGGCTGGATGCAGGCGTTGGCCGCGGGCCAGGACCGCAGCGGCATTTCGTCGGTCCAGGAAGCGCTCAACGTCATGGACTTCGAGCCGGCCGCCCGGAAAAACCTTCTTCCCGAGCACTGGGCGTACCTCGCGACCGGCGTCGATGACGATTCGACGCTAAGGGCGAACCGGGAGGGCTTCACCAGATACCAGCTTCGCATGCGGCCGCTCGCCGACATCAGCCGGCTGGACATGTCGATCCAGTTGTTCGGTGTTCGGTGGAACACGCCGATCGTGCTGTGCCCGGTCGCCAGCCTCAAGGGGTTCCACACCGAGGGCGAGAAGGGTGTTGCCAGAGCCGCTCGATCGAAGGGGCATCTGCAGATGCTCTCGACCGTGACCTCCACGTCGGTCGAGGAGGTCAACGCCGCGCGCGGCGAGCCGGTCTGGTATCAGCTCTACGCGCGGGACCAGTGGAGCGAGACACTCAAGCTCGTCAAGCGCGTGGAGACGGCGGGATGTCCGGCGCTGGTGTGGACCGTCGACCTGCTCGGCGGGAGCAACCGGGAAACGTTCCGGCGCGCGCAACCCCCCGAGGGCGTGAGGGCGCCGTTGTGCAAGAACTGCCACGAAGGGCTCCGCAAACCGATGTACGAAGGGTTGGCGGAGCAGGCCGGCGGAGAAGGATCGGCCCGCGCGGTGTACACGTGGGACGGCATCAAGCGCCTCAAGGACGCCACTCGAATGAAGCTCCTCGTGAAGGGCATTCAGACGCGTGAGGACGCCGAGCTGGCGGTCGCGCACGGCGCCGACGGCATCGTGGTGTCGAACCACGGCGGCCGTGCCGGAGCCAGCGGCCGTTCAACGATCGAGAGTCTGCCGGAGATTGCGGCCGGCGTGGCCGGGCGCATCCCGATCATCCTCGACAGCGGCGTGCGGCGCGGCACCGACATCTTCAAGGCGCTCGCCCTGGGGGCCACCGCGGTCGGGATCGGTCGTCCCTACGTCTGGGGTCTCGCCGCGTTCGGCCAGGAAGGCGTCGAGGCGGTGCTCGATCTCCTGCGTCGCGAGCTCCAAATGGTCATGCGTCAGACCGGGTCGACATCCATCAGCAAGATCACCGGCGCGTCCGTCGTGGACCGATTCGGAACGATACCCTCTCTCACACCATCCCATTCGTCCGGCAATCGTTAAGGAGGGAGACGGCGATGCGTAGATTACTCATTGACCTCGGCCTCTCGGCGTTGCTGCTCGTCGCGACCGTACCGGCTCTCGCACAACAAGGTACCGCTCAAATCGGCGGGAAGGTCGTGGATGAACAGGGTGGGGTCCTGCCAGGCGTCGCGATTGTTGCGACCAACGAAGCCACCGGCGCGTTTCGCGAAGTTGTCAGCGGTCCCGAGGGGAGCTACCTCGTGTCACAGCTCGTCCCGGGGCGCTACCGGATCTCAGCAAAGTTAGAAGGCTTCCACATGACCGAGCGGGGCGGCCTGATCCTGCCGGTGGGGACGACCCTGACGGTCAACTTGACGCTCGTGGTCGGGACGGTCCTGGAAACCGTCCAGGTCACGGCCGAATCGCCGCTGGTGGACACGACGAGCGCCCGAGTGGGCGGCAACATCGGGACCGCCGAACTGAGCGAGCTGCCCGCGATGAACCGCAACTACTTTGCGGCGGTGGCCCTGCTCCCGGGCATTCAGTTCGCCGCGTCCAGCCAGATGGGCAACGATACGATCGTCGCCTCCGGCCAGACCAGTCAGAACAACAACGTCTCGGTCGACGGCGGCTACAACGCGGACGACGCGCTTGGCACGAGCGCGGGTGCGCAGGTGCGCACGCCGCTCGAGGCGATCCAGGAGTTCCAGGTGATGACCAGCATGTATGACGCGGAGTACGGCCGCGCGAGCGGCGCCGTTGTCAACGCTGTCACCAAAGCCGGGACCAACCAGTTCAAGGGGGTGGTGTTCGGGTACGCGGCCAGCAACCGCCTCACAGCCAAGGATTTCTTCGTCAAACAGGGCAACCTGGTCAAACCCACGGCCAAGAAACGGGAGTGGGGCGGTGTCATCGGCGGCCCGATCGTCAAGAACAAGGCCCACTTCTTCGCCAGTCTCGAGCGGCAGGTGGACAACCCGAACCGGACCAAAGTCTTTCCCACTCGGCCGGAGCTCAACTTCTCGATTGCCGAGGATCGCACGGGCTGGAACACGCTCGTCCGCGTCGACCACCAGATCAGCGCGAACCACACGTGGGCGGTCCGCTGGCTGCGCGAGCTCGCGCCACAGTTTCCCATCGTCGGGACGGGGCGGCAAACGCTGCAATCGACTTCCGACGAGACCGACCTGGATCAGACGGCGGTCGGCACCTTGACGAGCGTGCTCGGCAACTCGCGCGTCAACACGGTGCGGGTGGCGCGGACGTGGGAACACTGGTGGCATGGCAACGAGTGCTGGCGCGCGCAGGGTCCCGAAGCCTCCGGCTTCGTGGTCAAGAATCAGCAGTCCCAGTGCCCGCCGCAGCTCGACTATTTGAGCTTCCTGGCCCAGGCCAGCACCGAGTCGCAGGGTCCGTGGGATTCCAACTATCAAATCGAGGATGATTTCTCCTGGTTCCTCCCCGGGAAGAAGGGGGACCACGACATCAAGTTCGGGGCGCGCTACAACTACACGGAGCTCCGGCGCGTCTCGCAGATCAATCAGAACGGCACGTTCCGGTTCAATACGGATCTGCCATTCGACCCGGCCAACCCGAGGACCTACCCAGAACGGTTCAGCATCCGGCTGGGGGAGTACGATGAGTTCATCAACAACCACACGGTCGAAGTCTTCGTCCAGGACAAGTGGACGATGCACAAGGGCACGACGCTGAGCCTGGGGCTGCGCTACGATCTCGAGATCATCCCGCTCAACGACAAGGACAACCCGTTGTTTCCCGCGGGAAAGAAGTACCCGATTGACAAGAACAACTTCGGCCCGCGCATCGGGGTCACGCACACACTGGACAAGGCCGGCAAGTCGGTGGTGCGGGGCGGCTACGGGATCTTCTACAACCGGACCATCCTGGGCGCGATCGACGACACGATCGAATTCCCCAAGTTCACATCGTC
>JACOUA010000345.1 GCA_016178075.1 Acidobacteriota bacterium | reverse complement strand
TCAGGATCCGAGTACACAGCTCGGGCGCGTGCGAGACGAGGCCGGCCATCTGGTCGGCCGTGGACTCGGGATCGGCTGCGAGCTTGATGGCCCGAAGCGCGATCTCAGGCAGCGTCGCCAGATGTGGGACCTTGGCCATCGCGGTGCGCACCGCCTCCATGCGCGTCTGGGCAGCAATTGGCATGAATTGGCACGGGTCCGGGCCACGGGACCACTGGGGAGTTAATCGGCGGACAGTCTCGGGTGCTTAACCTCTAGCGGCCAACATCTGAGAATTTTCCCCTCAGAGATCTCATGCGGCGAGGAGATCGATCAGATGTTGCACGGCTGCATCTGCGTGATGATACGCCTTCTCGATTTTCGCTGGTTGTGGGGCTCGGTCTTCAGGGCGATGCTGAAAGAGCGAGTTCGCGAGCGGGCCGCAGATCCGCTTATGAAACAGAATGAACAGCGCACCGACCCGAATCCCTTTGTCTGTGAGTCGATAGGCATAGGACCGACCGAGGCGTTCCAGTAGGCCGTGCGCTTTCAGCTTGCGCAGATCATACCGGAGCTGGGTCAGGGAGTACCGGTCGGCCGTGAGGCCGAACGCCGCGAGGACGGCCGCATGGATGTTCACGGTCCGCCAGCCCGCGAGCTGCGGTCCGCCATGAAGCAGCACCTCGAGGAGGCGCATGATGCGCGTGTCATGGATCTTGATACCGGGGATTCGGGTCTGGCCGACGGCGATTGGCAACGCCAGCCGTTGGAACAGCGGAAAATCGACGTGCACGTTCAGCATCTCCGCCTCGAATGCCGCGAGCCGATCGGTCGCCGCAATCAGTTTTTCCCGGAGCGCGGGTAATTGGTCGAGTCCCTTCTTCAGCCCCAGATCGTGGAGCCGATTGACGCAGATCTCCAGGCGCAGGAAGGTGCTGAACTTCTCGTACATCCGGGCGACGAGGCTTTTGCAGTAGACGCGCAATACGTGATGGCCATGGTCGATCTTCTCCAACATCGTGTGGAGCTTGCCGCGCATCCGCCGGTGCTTGCGGACACCGAAGATCTGGGTGATCACGTCCGCCGTCAAGCGGCACACGCCCAGCTCGCCCGCGCGCTCGAAGAGGTGATGGATCGGAAACCCCCGGCGCACCACCACATTGAGGCAGTACTCCGCCTGGTTGATCGAGTAATCGCGGCGTAAATTGATCGCCCGATCGGTCGGGGAGAACTTCGGGCCGAGCACCCGCGTCCAATAGTCCAACCGTTTGCGAATGATCGTCGGACTCAGGTGGTCGGCCGCGGCTTGGAGTGCGGCGACATCATCGGTCGCCAGGAACGCATTGTCATCCCGACGCACGCGCACGCCTGCACGCGCCAGTTCCCCCGCGATGAAGTGATGCCCGTTCAGGTTGTAGGTCATCTGGAACGGGAGGTAGGACCCGACGCACATGTAGAACGGCCCCAGCACCTCGTCGCGAATGTAGAAGTAGTAGTGCGTGTAGCGCCCGCTGGTGCGGTGGATGGGCCGGTAATTCGGATCCTTGGTAGGCGCCTTCGGCACGATCACCGTGAACTTGGGTCCCTGTTCAAGGCTTTTGAAGATGAAATACGGGCCGTAGCGGTTCCGGCGTTCGAGGCGGCGGCAGTACGGGCGCACGTAGTCTTCCCGCGTCAGCCCTTTCGCCTTGAGCGCTTTGTTATTCGCCCACTCGATCGGAATTCGGTGGTTGCGCGCGAACGCCTCGACCCACTGCTGGTACTCGGTCGTCCGTTGGCGCAGGGCCTCTTTTGTGATGGGAGAGAGGCCGTGCACGTCCCGGAAGAAGTAGACGATCTGCTCCTCGCGCGTCAGGAAGGGCAGATAGCCGAGAATGACGATGCGATCGAAACAGTGATATACCAGGGTGAGCAGGCTGCCAAACAGCTTGCGGAAGGTGTCCATCGGTCCCCTCCCGTCCTGGACCTTGCGTCAGCAACAAGATCATGGACCAGGGGGCCGATGGCCCGTCAACGATCGGCCGTGACGTGAAAGATTTCCGCGACCTGCAGGTCTGGCAGAAAGCGCATCAGCTCACGCTGGCCGTCTATCGGCACACGGCGAGCTTCCCCCGTGACGAGCGATACGGGTTGACCACACAACTGCGGCGGTCATCCTCGTCGATTGCGGCCAATCTGGCCGAGGGCTGCGGCCGTAACGGCGACGCCGAACTCGCCCGCTTTTGCTCGATCGCCATGGGATCCGCCAGCGAGTTGGACTACCACCTGCTGCTCGCCAGAGATCTGAAGCTGCTCAACACGACGGACTACACCGAGGTCGCTCAGCAGGCTACCGAAGTCAAACGAATGCTCACCGGACTCCTGCAGAAGCTGACCGCTGACAGCTGACCGCTGACACCGTCAAGATTTCAAGTATCCTTGGCTATTTACTAGTTACTAGAGCGCCGCGATGGCCAGGCACGCCCACCCGACGAGCAAGGCAAGCCCGCCGAACGGCGTGATCGCGCCAAAGGTGCTCCGGCCCGTCAGAGACAGCGCATAGAGACTTCCCGAGAACAGCACGATTCCAGCCACGAACAGCCAGGCAGCTGTCTGGATCAGCCGCCCGCCCGTGCGCGCCATCAGTAGGCCGGTCGCGAACAGGGCGAGCGCGTGATACGTCTGGTATCGCACGCCCGTCTCGAACGCCGCCAGCATCTCCGGCGACAGCCGCCCGCGCAGACCGTGCGCGCCAAACGCGCCGAGCGCCACGCCGATGAAGCCGGCGAGCGCGGCAACTAGGAGGACCGTTCGATCCACGTCGGCTCCAGTCTGGGCTTAGTACTTAGTCACGTCGCTCCCCGGATGCCGGGGCCAGCTCGTAGCCTGGCGGCGGCTCGGCGCCGAGCAGATGCCGCACGAAGAAGTCGTTGCGCTTGCGGACGCCGTACGGGCCGCCATTCGAGTGGCCCATCCCCGGCACGTACAGCATCTCGAAGTCCTTGTTCGCTTT
>JACOUA010000344.1 GCA_016178075.1 Acidobacteriota bacterium | reverse complement strand
GACGTCCAGGCCAGGCACCGCCCGCGCCGCCCGGGCATGCGTCTCGCTGATGTTGCCGCCGCCGATAATCCCGATCCGCATGGACGAGCCACCAGGACCTCGGTTCAGAGCTTCACGAGATCGGCGATCCGCACGGGCCGGCGCTGATCGATGCTGTTGCGAATCGCGATGCCCGTCAGGCACGACATCGCGCCGGCGCGGGAGTCGGGAAGCTGCATGTAGTCCGGCATGGCGGCGTTGCGGAAGATCAGATCGCGCAGCCGATCGTCGCCGCCCCCGTGACCCTCCGTCAGCTTCGGCACGGGCACATCCGTGCGCTTCCCGAAACTCCTGGTGATGGAGATCTCATGCGTGTCCGGCACGGTCCAGGGCTGGCGTTCGTACGATCGCACGTCCAACCGCCCCTTCTCGCCGTTGAACGCCACCCGGTAGCCCTCATACGGCATGAAGGCGTTGAGCGCGTAGGTCATGGTCGTGCCGTTCGAGTATCGGACGATCGCCGACATGGTGTCGAAGATGTCGATGTCCTCGCGGAAGACGCACCCGTCCCGATAGTACCCGTCGGCGGCTTTGACGAACTCACGGCGGGTGCTGGTGTGGGTGTCGCTCACGGGTGGCTCCTTCCGACCCAAGGTGTGTATGGCTTTAACGGTAAAGTGACCGTATTCCAGCGAGCCGGCGTACGCGTGCATAGTAGCACAACGGCTCGCCCCGGGAGGCGCCGATGAGGCGATCGCTGGCCGTCCTGGCCAGCGCCGCCCTGCTCGGGTGGAGCGGCGAAGGCCCGGCCGGCGGGCCGGCCGTGGCTCGCGTTCGTGCTGCGGGCGGTGACCCCGACGGCGCCCGCCTATTTGCATGTTGCGCTCTGGGCCTATGGGCGAGCAGGGGGCTGATTCTTTTTTTGATCCGCGTGGGGCGGCCGCTCCGCCCAGCCCGGGAGTGACGACTGGGCTCCGCGGCGGCTCATTGCTTGAACCGGGGACCCCGGGATCCCCGTTGACCCCACGCGCTGCCGTCGCGTACGCTCCGGATCTTGGTTGCGAAGCCGGGCTCACGCTCGCCGCTAAGACGCGCGAGCGCGAGCAGCCCGACGCCTGCGATCACGAGCGCCCGAACACGTCGGATGAACCCGAGCGAAAACCCCGCGGCCGCACCGAGCCCCAGCGCCGTAAAGAGCGCCACGTAGGTGCCTTCGGCGGCACCGAGGGCGCCGGGGATGAAGAAGAACGCGACCGGCGTGAACTTGACGCCGCCTTCGATGATGAAAGGATCGCTTGGCGCGTACATGAGTCCCAGTGCGTTCAACACGACGTAGACCTCGGCGATCTGGAACGCGTGCGCCAGGGTCTCGAGCCCGGTGATCGCGGCCAGCCGTGACGGCTGCTCCCGCAGCAAGGCGAGCAGCCGATCCTCGAAGTCACGGACGCTGGTGGCGTCGAGCGTGACGCACCGGCCGACGAATGGGAGTCTGGAGGTCCAGCGCACGACGCCGCCGATGAGATAGACGCGCAACGCGATGGCGGTCACCGCAACGATCAGAAAGCCAGCCAGAACACCGATGACGCTGAAGGCCACGACGCGGATCGCGGATCCGGGCGGTACGCGCGCCGCCAGGGCGCTCAGCCCCACGATGGCGAGCATCGCCGAGAGGAACGAGTACACGAGATAGTCCGCTACGACCCCGCCATAGGCGTCGCGAATCGAGACGCCGCCGCGCGTCAGCAGCCAGCCCTTCACCGGTTCGGCGAGGAGGGGACCCGTGAAGACGGTGTAGTCGACCGCCTCGCCCGACAGCCGCACGGCTACCAGATCCGAGAATCGCGGCCGCGCCTCGGCCGGCACTGTCTGGCCGAGCGCCGCCGCGCGCGCCATCTGATGGCCCAGAAAGAGCCCGAGGATGACGAAGAACCGCCAGCCGACGGCGGCGATCGTCAACGTGATCTGGCCAACGCCCAGCCGCATCACCAGACCGATCAGGAGAGCCGCCCCCGCGAGGAGAAAGACGCGCCGCCACACGTGTCACCTCACCATGTTGACGCGGTTGTATCACGAAGCTGGGATCGACGTCGGCGCGACGAACTCCGGGTCGTGGGTCACTAACCCACTACCGAACTCCGAGGTGCTGACGCAGCTGAGCCAGTCGGGGAAAGACCGTGGCCATCAACCGCAGAATGTGCAGCACGGGTTGAAGCCTGGTGACAGAGTCGAGTCGGCCGCGCGGGTTTAGAATGCCCGAGGATCGATGCGTCTCCGCCTCCTCCGGATCGTCGGCGTGCTCCTCCTGATCCCGGTGCTCCGCGCGTGGCCTTTTCGGGCATCGGAGCCGGAGGTCCGCGCCCTGTGGGTGGACTCGTTCAACCCCGGTCTGCGCAGCCCCGCCGAAATCGATGCCCTGGTCGCGCGTATGAAGCGCGGCAACCTGAACACGGTGGTGGCGCAGGTGCGGCGCAACGCACAGAGCCTGTACGGGAACTCCCTCGAAGCGTGGATTGAGAACTACGTGCCCCCGGACGGCTTCGATCCGCTCCGCGATCTGATCGTCAAGGCCCACGCTGAGGGCATGGAGGTTCACGCGTGGGTCAACATCGGACCGATTTACACCGGGCACCCCCTCATTGCGACGGCCTCATGGCCCTGCAGAGTCCCCTGCGCGGCGGACCACGTGTTCAATCGCCACGGCTGGGGCAAGGCAGATGAGGAGTACTGGCTGACAAGAACGCACCCGTCCTTCACGGCTGGCACGGACACGGCGTTCCCGGGCGAGCGAGTGTCGAGCGGCCAGTGGTGGCTGGATCTCGGCCATCCGGCCGCGGCCCAGTACACGCTCGACGCACTCCTGCACCTGCTGCGCAACTACGACGTCGACGGCCTGCACCTCGATTTCATCCGCTACCCCGAGATGCCCACGACACGGCCGCCTGCCGGCGGGCTGTCTTTTTCGACCGGCTACAACCCGGTAAGCGTCCGACGCTTCAACGCGACCTACGGCCGGGCTCGCGGCGCGCTGCCCGATCCCTGGGATGCG
>JACOUA010000343.1 GCA_016178075.1 Acidobacteriota bacterium | reverse complement strand
GGGTATTCGATTACTCATGTGAGCGGTCGATTCCGCGCCGAAAAGTCTCTGCTCACGATGCAGGACGCGACCGCTCTTCAGGAGCGTGCGGGCCGTTACCTTATCGACGAGACAACCGCAGTAACGCGGTTTATCTTCCCCTGCAAGGATAAGGAGGACGCTGAGCGAGTGAGTTGGTTTTTTCATCGACTCTTCGTCGAGAGCGTCATCCAGGTCGTCGCAGGTGAGGCAGAAATCTGGATGATCGAAAGCGGTCTAGAGACTCGACTGCATATCTGGAGGGTCCGGGAAGAAATGTGATGCCTTGGGATTTGAATCCTTGTACGTGAATGAGGGGCTGCCTGTATCAGTTGAATCGGGAGCACAGCGGGTGGCCGCGAGCGGGCGCCCGCGGGCGCACAGGGCCGTCAGTCGTGATCACGTTTTTCGGCCCGAGCACCCGTGGGCTGCTCGCGGACGGGACCCGGACGGATTCCCGCTGCCGATTCAACTCGCCAGTATGCAAGTGAGTTTGGGCTTTGCAAGCCATCCAGTCGGCTGCCAGATCGGCTTGGGCGGGACTTATCTTGTGACGAGGTACTCACGCAGCGCTTCTCGCGTGCTCCGAAACGCGAGATCGTCCCAGGGGATCTGAGACGCCGGGAAGGCCGTCGCTTCCAGGCACTCGTCGGCCGCGCAGAGCTCGCCGCCCACGGCGGTCGCCGCGAAGACCACGATAATCGGCGCACGACCCGGATACGAATAGATGTTCAGCAGCCGATCGATTCGGACCTCGAGGCCCGATTCCTCTTTCGCTTCCCGGATCGCGGCGACGCGGATCTCCTCGCCCCGGTCCACGTAGCCGCCGGGAAACACCCACTTGCCGTAGCCGGGATCGATCGCGCGGCGGACGAGCGCGATCCGGTCGTCTTGCAGCCGGATGATCGTCCCGACCGCAATCTTCGGATCCAGATAGAACACGAACCCGCACCCGCCGCACACCAGCCGCTCGGGATCACCCGGCTTGAGCAGCCGGTGCTCGAGCCCGCCGCCGCAAATCGGGCAGAAGCGATACGGCGGGTCGTCGTGGAGATGGATCATTGATCGGGGTTCGGGATTCGGGACTCGGGATTCGAACGGCTCGGGACCTCGAATCCCACGAATCCCGAATCCCGCCCCCCGAATCCCGAGATCTTCGTACCGTATAATCGCACCCATGTCCATCCTCAAGGTGGCCCGCATGGGGCACCCCTCGCTCCGGCGTCGCGCGCGTCCGCTCGATCCCGATGAAATCAGAACGCCGGCCGTGCAGCAGCTCATCGACGACATGATGCAGACGATGGCGGAGTATCAGGGGATTGGGTTGGCGGCGCCGCAGGTGCACGAGGGCGTGCGGCTCTTCGTGGCGGGCTACGAGGACGAGGCGGCCGGCGATCGCGAGCACTCGCCCCTCAAGGTCCTCGCGCTCATCAACCCGGAAGTCGAGCCGATGGGCAAAGAAGTCGTCGAGGACTGGGAGGGGTGTCTCAGCATTCCTGAGATACGCGGCCGCGTGCCCCGGGCGCGCGACGTCCGGGTCAAGGCCTTCGACCGTGACGGCCTCCGGATCGAGCTCAAGGCTCACGGCTACTTCGCGCGCGTCCTCCAGCACGAGACCGATCATCTCGACGGCATCCTCTTCATCGATCGGATGGAGTCGCTTGCCACCCTCACCTTCATCGAGGAATACGGCAGGTACTGGGCGAAGGGATAGAGCGCCGGGCTTCGGGATTCAAAAGCCCGTCATGAAGCTCGACGAATCCCGAACCCCGAATCCCGACCCCCAACGTGTTATGCGCAGCGTTCTCGTCACCGGCGGCGGCCGCGGCATTGGGCGCGCGATCGCGATCGCGCTCGCCGCCCCGGACACGCTCGTGATCGTCGCCTCCCGAACCCCGGCGGAGCTCGACCGTACGGCCGCGGAGGTCCGGAGCCGTGGGGCGGAGGCGCTGCCGGTGGTGATGGACGTGGCCGATCCTGAATCGGTGACGGGCGGGTGCTCGACCGCGGCCCGGCACACGAGCGCGATCGATGTGCTCGTCAACAACGCCGGCGTCGGCGGCGGCGAACGGGTCGAGGGCTCGAACATCACAGGCTGGAAGCGGATTCTGGACACGAATCTGCTCGGGACGTATCTCGTGTGCCGGAGCGCCATCCCGATGATGCGCGAGGGAGGGCGCATCGTGAACCTGTCGTCGGTGCTGGGGCGATTCGGTGTGGCTGGCTACACGGCGTACTGCGCGTCGAAGCACGGTGTCATCGGGCTCACCCGCGCGCTGGCGCTGGAGCTGGCCGGCCGCGACATCACCGTGAACGCGATTTGCCCCGGCTGGGTCGATACCGAGATGGCGCGACAAGGCATGGAGGCCGGCGCGCACGGTCTGGGGGTTGACGTCGAGCGGTTTCGCGCGAAGGCGCTCAGCGGCGTGCCGATCAAGAGGATCATCCAGCCGGAAGAAGTCGCGGAGCTGGTCAAGTTCCTCGCGTCACCCGCCGCGGCCGCGATCACGGGCCAGACCTACAACATTTGCGGCGGGCAGTCCATGGACTGAAATCGAGCATGGCGGAATGACGATTGGCGATTGCACGATTGATTGCTGATTCTCGAATGCTGATTGTCGACTGAAGGATGAAGGCGCGAATTCCGGGCAATTCGGCGGAATCGTCCTTGATTCTTCAATCGCCAATCGACCCTCGACAATCAATCGACAATCCGCAATCGTCAATCCGCAATGCGCTAGAATTGACACGAATGGTGCAGACCGGACCTCCGATCGTCACGCTGCGGAGCATGCCGGGTCTGCCCTTCGATGGTGCGATCGCGGCGGCGCGCACCTGCTACTCGCCGCGCGTGATCGGCGTCGGGGAAATCACCGAAAAGCAGCGCCAGACGATCGGACCGCTCACCTTCGACGGCGGCCATCACACGGTCTATCAGCACGCGACCTTCGAATTCGGGCTCGAGAACGTCTCGCGGCAGTTCGTCTGGTCCTTTCTCCACAGTTACCCGTTCTACAACTCGGAGCAGTCGAGTCAGCGCTACGTCAAGCTGAACGAGCCGCGGGCGTTCGTCCCGCCGATCCGGGGCGAAGCGCTCGAGGTCTACGAGCAGGCGATCGTGCGGGCGTGGGAGGCGTACGCGCAGCTGTCGATCGTGCTGAAGGACGATACGTTCCAAATCCTCAAAGAGCTCCGACATGTCATGCCGCGGTCGTCGCCGGACCGTGTGAAGCAGATCGAGCGCGACGCCGAGAAGAAGGCGATCGAGACGGCGCGCTACGTCATCCCAATCGGGGCCTTCACCTCGATGGTCCACACGATCTCGGGAATCACGCTGCATCGGCTGCGCCGCATGATGAACAGCGGCGACGCGCCGTACGAGACGCAGCTGGTCGTCGGGGCGATGGTCGACCTGGTCAGCCGGCACGACCCGTCGTTCTTCAGCCGGGTCGGCCTCGAGGCGATCGACGCGGACCTGCTTCCGGAGTCGAGTTTTCCCCGGACGCTGGAGCAGGGAGACGACTTCGTGCGGCGATTCGACGCCCGGCTGAACGGCCGCGTGTCGCGGCTCGTGGACTGGTCCGCGCAGGCCGAGGGGCTCGTGGCCGAAGCCGTGCGGGAGACCTTCGGCTTGGACGAGGCGGCGATGTCGGAGGACGAGGCGCTCGACCGGGTGATGAACCCGTCGCGCAACCCGCTGCGGCTCGACACGCTGAATGTGACTTACCACTCGCCGCTCATGCGCTCGCTCCATCACTCGAGCTATACGTTCGAGAAGCGGCTGAGCCACACGGCCGACTCGCAGGACCAGCGCCACCGCATGGTCCCGGCGTCCCGGCCGATGATGACCTGCGTGGACACGCAGGCACCCGACTACGTGACCCCGATGATCGTCGCTCGAAACGCACGGGCGCGGGCGATCTATGACGCCACCATGGCGGACGCCTGGCGGGCGAAGAACCGGCTGCGGGAGCTCGGTGTCCCGCTGGAGTTCGCGTTGTACGTGCTGCCGAACGCGAAGGCGCTGCGTTTCCTGGAATCCGGCCCGTTTATCGCGCTCCTCCACAAGTGGACCATGCGGACCTGCTTCAACGCGCAGGAGGAGATCTATCGCGCGTCGATGGACGAGGTGGAGCAGGTGGCTGCGTGCCATCCCCGTCTGGCCCGCTTCATCGGGCCGCCCTGCGTGATCCGGAACGGCCTCGTCGCACCGCGGTGCACCGAAGGCACGCATTTCTGCGGCGTGCCGGTCTGGCTGAACTTTCCCAGCGTCGAACGAAGATTGTAACGGAGAGGCTCCGATGGCCGACAAGGTCGTCATCTTCGGCAAAGACACGTGACCGTACACGCAAGCCGCCCGTGAGGATTTTGCCAGGCGGCACGTCGAGGTCGAGTACGTCAACGTCAAGAAAAAGCCCGCCGAGATCCAGCGTCTGCTTGGCTTGAGCGGCGGCCGGCGTCTCGTCCCGGTCATCGTCGAGGGCGGGAAGGTGACGGTCGGGTTCGGCGGGACGTGAGAGGTGTAGGGAAGCCCGGGGCGGGCTTCAGAGCTCGACGAGCAGCACCACGATTGCAGAGATCGGGGTCTGTCCCCCGACCCCTGACCCCGATCCCTGCGCGGTTGGTCTCGTTTGACAAGTTTGTGAAACATTTCACATAATCGCGGGGATGCGTTCCTCCCTGACGGGCCGCTCCCGGCCGGCCCTCGCGCTTCTCCTCACCCTCGCCGCTGGCGGCCTTCGAGACACGAAGGTCTTTTCGCGGCAGTCCGTCACCCCAACCCCTTCGACTTCGCTCACGGCAAGCTGGGTCGCGCGCCAGATCGACGCGCGCGACAAGGGCCGCGACGGCCGGCTCGAGATGCGCATGCGGCTCATCGACCGCCACG
>JACOUA010000342.1 GCA_016178075.1 Acidobacteriota bacterium | reverse complement strand
GATCGCTGTCCAGCGTGGCCCGCTCGGGCGACCGTCGCGGCAGACTTCGCGCCGGCACTTTGGTCGGGGTCTGTTCGAGCCGGTGTTCCAAACGCGCCAGGCGCGCTTCGACCTTCCGCGCGGCGTGTCGGGTATCGGTCGAATCGCCACGGACTCGATGTCCCCGCCGGCACCGCAAAGCACGAAGATTCTCATTTTCCCTGTCCTCACTTGCTGACCGCCGCCAGATTGAGGCCGATGCCCTGGGGGTGGGACGGGGCACGACGAATCTGGCCGCAGCCGGCGTGCGCGGGTGTAGGATCGTGCCCATCCCGGACGGCCAAATTGGAAATTCCGGTTGGGACCTCGCCGCGCACCCACGGCGACGCGCGGCTGCAGTGCGGATCTGGCAGTTGACGTGCGCTACCGCTTCTGAGGAGGAACGCATGCATCGGCTACACACGTTTTGGTTTTGCGGACTTCTGATCATGGCAGGCGCGGTCGCCGCTGCCGCACAGCAGTTCACCGGGGGTCTGCGAGGCGCGGTGCGCGACGCCAACGGTGTCATCCCGGGAGTGACCGTGACGCTCACGAACGAAGGCACGGCCATTTCGCGTGAGACGGCGACCAACGAGGAAGGGCAGTACAACTTCTCGGCCGTGACGCCGGGCACCTACTCGCTGAAGGCGGCGCTCCAGGGATTCAAGACCTACGAGAACAAAGGCATCCGGGTCGGGACCCAGGCCTTCATTACGCTCGATATCCTCCTCGAAGTCGGGCAGATCGAGGAGGCGATCACGGTGACCGGGCAGTCGCCGTTGATCGAGACGTCGAACGCCTCGGTCGGCGAATCGCTCAACCGTGAGCTCCTCGAGAGCCTGCCGGCCCCGGGTCGCGCGGCCTTTCTCATCGCGATCACGGTCCCGACGGTCATGCCGGTAGGAGACCCGCAGTTCAACCGGCAGCAGGACCAGACCAACGCGTCGCGCATCTCGCTGGGCGGCGGCGGCGTCCGGGCCAACAACTACCTGGTCGACGGCGTGCCGATCACCGAGCTGACCGGCCGCGCGGTGCTCAACCCGACCATCGAAGGAATCGACGAAGTCAAGGTGCAGGTGCACACCTACGACGCGGACATGGGGCGGACGGGCGGCGGCGTGTTCAACACGACAGCCAAGTCCGGGACCAACGAATACCACGGCACCGGCTTCTACCAGGGCCGCCCGGTGTGGGGCCAGTCGGAAAACTACTTCAACGCCGTTGCCGGTCTGAGCAAGGAACAGTCGGGTCTGGCCAACGCCAAGTTCCACACCTATGGTGGCGGAATCGGCGGCCCGATCTGGCGGAACCGGACCTTCTTCTGGACCGCGACCGAGGGCTATCGCTCCACGACGACGCGGAACCTCCAGGAAACCTGGCCGAGCTTGAAGCAGCGGAACGGCGATTTCTCCACCACGACAATCGGCGGGCAGTCGGTCCGGATCTTCAACCCGTGGTGCCGGGGCGGCGTCGCGAGTGCCCGGTGTCCTGCGACCGGGACGGGGTCGGTCGCGACGGGCGGCGAGTTCACGGGAGCGATCATCCCGCGCAGCCACCCGGCGGCCAGTCAGGTCGGCTTCAACCTGGTCAACGCGTATCCCACCCAGGATACCCGCGGCAATCCCATCGGCCCCAACGAGGACAACCTGAACAACGTGAGCACAACGGGCAGCATCCGCGACAAAGCCGACATGTTGAGCGTGAAGGCCGAGCACAAGTTCACCGACACGTGGTCGCTGAGCGGCCTCTACATCTACAACACCACGACCGAGCCGGCCACCGAATCGATGCCGGCGTCGCACGACTTCATGGACGGGGCCTACGACCTCCTGCAGCGCCGGCCGCACATCCTCGTGTTCAACAACACGAACATCCTGAACGACACGACCGTCCTGACGCTGCGCTACGGCTGGACGACGTGGCAGGATCAAACCGACAAAGTGCCGTTCAAGCCCGGGCTCGCGTCGCTCGGGTTCAGCTCGACCTTCGTGAACGCCATCCATCCGGACGGTCGCGATCTGTTTCCGGATCTCAACTTCGACGAGGTCAGGGACGTCGGCAATTCGCCCGGGTCCAGGCGGCGGTGGACGGGGCCCTATTCGATCAACGGTGCGCTGTCGAAGCTGTGGGGCAACCACACGCTCAAAACCGGCGCCGACTTCCGCAGGCTGGGGATCAAGACGACGACCTTTGGTGAAAACGCCGGGGACTTCACATTCACGCGCGCCTTCACCGGCCGGACCGGCGTGGCGAACAGCGGCCACGAGCTGGCGAGCGCCCTCCTCGGGCTGCCGAGGGCGGGACGGGTGGATTTCGACCGCGGGGAGCTCGAGTGGTACACGCGCTACTGGGGCGCCTACGTTCAGGACGACTGGCGCGTCAACTCGAACTTCACGCTGAACTTTGGCGTGCGCTTCGAGGGCGAGGACGGCCTCCGCGAGGTGGAGAACCGGCAGACCGTCGCCTTTGATCGGACCGCTGTGAACCCGATCGACGCTCGGGTCAACAAGGCCGGGACGCTGCTCCAGGGTCGGACGATCACGGGAGGCGTCATCTACGCCGGTGTCGACGGCGCGCCGACCGAGCAAGGGAATCTGCCGGCCGTCACGGTATCACCGCGCGCCGGCATCGCGTGGACGCTCAACGACAAGACCGTCGTCCGCGGCGGCTACGGGCTCTTCTCCGCGCCGTGGCAGTACTCGGCGACCGAGCACGGCCAGATCGGCTTCACGCGGACGACCAACCTGAACCAGTCGGCCGATACGACCGAGGTGCCCCTCACGACCCTGGACAACCCATTCCCCGCCGGCTTGATCCCGCCGATCGGCAGCTCGCTCGGCCTGTTGACCGGCATCGGTGGCGACCTCAACATCATCGACCAGAACCGAGGGGCGTCCAAGGTCCACCAGTACTCGGTCGACGTGCAGCGGGAGCTGGGCGGCAACATGGCCGTGACCGTAGGCTATACGGGCGCCACTGGGCGGGACATCGGGTTCGGCGGCACCAACTCCACCGCGATCAACATCAACCAGATCGACCCGGCCGTGGCGCGCGCAGCGTTCCCAGGGCCCGGTGGGACCTGGGACGCGGCAGCCCTCCGCCAGTCGATCCCCAACCCGTTCTTCGGCGTCGCCGGGGCTGGCGAGTTCGGGACACGCGCGACCATTTTGCGTGGACAGCTCCTTCGGCCCTTCCCGCAGTTCGGAAACATCAACGTGTTCGAAGTGACCGAGGGCGGGCGCCGGCAATACCATGCGATGACGATCAAGCTGGACAAGCGGACCGGCTCGAGCTGGTGGGGCGGCCGCTTCAACTACACCTGGAGCAGCACCAAGGACAACCAGTTCGGCGAGACCAGCTTCTACAGTAGGAGCTTGGCCACACCGCAGAACTACTACGACCTGGACGCCGAGTACGGTGTGAGCAACTTCGACTCGCCGCACCGGATCATCCTGGCGCCGATCGTCCGGATTCCGGGGCCGGAGCGCGGTCCCGCCAACATGCTGCTCGGCGACTGGACCTTCACGGCGATCGCCGAGCTGGTGAGCGGCGCGCCGTTGGGTGCGACGATCAGCGCTGGCGTATCGGAGAACAACCTCGGGCTCTTCGGGGGCCGGCAGCGGCCGGACCTCACTGGTGACCCGAACATCGACGCCAGCGACGCCGACCGCGTGGCGTCGGCGGACCATGCGGGCGCGGTCTGGTTCAATCGCGCCGCGTTCGTCAACCCCGGCGCGGGCCGGTACGGCACCTCGCCGCGCACCAACGGCGACGCGCGGTGGCAGTTCCGCAAGACCTTCGATGTCGTGCTGGCGAAGAACGTCCGCTTCACGGGCGGCCAGGCGGGAGAGATCCGCTTCGAGATCCTCAACCTCACCAACACGCCGAAGTTCGCCGCGGGCAGCGCGAACACGGACGCGACCGATCTGACGAGCTTCAGCCGCATCACGGCGCAGGCGAGTTTCATGCGGATCTGGCAGATCACGTTCCGCTACCGCTTCTAGGGCAGGTAGGTAGCGCCGGTACCTGTCGGTTCAAAAGGTTCAGGAGGTTCCAGAGGTTCGGTTCAGAACGTTCTTGGTTCAATGAACCGCCTGAACCGGCCCCTACTTCTTGCTTCTGAGTATCGCCGATCGAAGATCGGTCGGACGCAGGTGTCTGTCTTGCCCCGTACAGCACCAGAGGCGGCGCTTGCGCGCCGCCTCTGGCCATGCCGGCTGCAAGCGACCTGATTATCCCACCGTCGACGTGTAGCGGCTCGCGTTCTCGGAGACGTACTTGATGCTGTCGAGCAGTCGATCGACCTCCTCCGGCATGTTGTAGAGGTGCGTGGCGGCGCGGCACCCGTTCAGGTTTCCGGTGCCCATCGTGCGGACGAAGATGCGATCGCGATTCATGATCGCCTTCTGCACATTGGCCATCGGGATGTCCCGCACCGTGAAGAGCGTCAGGGCGGCGCTGAGCGACGGGTCGTTGGAGGTCCAGACCTTGACGCCGGGGATGTTCTTCAAGCCATTGCGAAACCGCGTGCTGAGCTCGCGGTCGCGCGCCTCGATCTGCTTCTTGCCGACGGCGAGCTGCAGATCGAGCGCCGCCGTCATGCCGAGCACGTCGGGCACGTCGCGCTGGCCGAACGCTTCGTACTTGCGAGCGCCGCGCTTCGGATCCCCAGGCGGGCCCATGAGCGGCCAGATCCGGTCCTGCACGTCGCGCTTGACGTAGCAGACGCCGGTCCCGGTGCCGCACAGCAGCCATTTCTGGCCAGCCGCCGCGTAGTGATCGACACCCATTGTCTTCAGGTCCAGATCCAGCATGCCGACCGGATGCGCGCCGTCGACCGAGATCAGGAGGCCCTTGCGATGCGCCAGCTCGCCGAGCTCCTTCACGGGTGTCACGAGGCCCGTCACGTAGGTGATATGACTCACCATGATCACCTTCGTTCGGGGCGTGATCGCCTTTTCGTAGATGCCCACGATCTGGTCGATGCTCCGTGGCGGCGACGGGATCTCGACGTGGACGATGTTCACGCCGAGGCGCTTATTGAGGGTCGTGTAGGGACCGATGCCGCCCCCGTGTTCGTGCGTGCAGAAGATCACCTCGTCGCCGGCCTTCCAGTCCAAGCCGTGTGCGAAGATGTTCATCCCTTCGGTCGTGCTGCGCGTCAGCGCGATCTCGTCGGAGGTGGCGCCCACGAACCCGGCGACCTTTTCGCGGACCTTGTCCACGTCTTCGGCGCGGGAGCCATTGCTCGGATCCTCCATGATCTCGCGCATGCAGCGCTCGTTGGCCTCAAAGACGACGCGCGGCATCGGTCCGAGCGTGCCGTTGTTCATGAAGGTGAAGCCGTCCATGATGTTGAACTGACTGCGGACCTTCCACCAGTACGCTTCGTCCAGCGCACCGGTGGGCTTGAGCGAGTCAAGCGACAGCGCCGGCATCGGGCTCTGCCCGCCAGAGGCGGGTGCCCTGGCTTCGACCAGGTGGCCGGACAGGCTCCCCACCGCCGCGGTCAGGGTTCCGCCGATGAAGCCGCGCCGCGACATGCCGACCTCGAGATTCCTCATCGGTCCCTCCCTTTCGAACGTGAACCGGACGAATGCACGACCACGCGCACGCGACCGCTGCGCGCCAGCAGCGTAATCCTCGGCCGAACCAGTGTCAACGGCACTGATTGTTCACTTTCACCCCATCACCCAGTCTGACGAACCGCTCATCGTGAGTGTTCGCTTGACGAGGACCGCCCGGTCCACTTCGCCCTCAACCTAGCGCGGTCAACTTCCTTGCCACGCAAGTAGACCTTCGCGATCCGCCGGGTGTTCGCGATGTCATCCAGAGGATTCGCATTCAGAACGATGAAATCAGCGCTCTTCCCCGCCACGATCGTGCCGAGCTCGTCCAGACCAAACAGCTCGGCTGGGTTGCGAGTCGCCGCCCCAATTGCCTCAGTCGGCGTGAACCCGGCCTTGACCAGGCCAGCCATCTCCATGTGCGAGCTCCAGCCGAAATAACCACCGCCCCCCGAAATCCCTCCGATGTCACCGCCGATGGCGACGCGCACCCCGGCAGCTTTCACCTTGGCGATGTTGCGGGGCACAGGACCCTCCGCCCACTTCTGCGGCGCATCGGGAGGAGTCTTGGGATTCTCCAGCTTCCGAATCTCATCACGTGTAAAGGTCTCATGCAGCAGCGGGTCGTCCAGCCAGGACGGTCGTGCCCCGTACATCACATTCCTGGAGCCCCAGAAAGTCGTCAGGGTGAAAACTTTCGGGTGCTGCTTCAGCAGCGCGATCAGCTCGTCGTCTACTTCATCTCGCCACACGGCGTGCGCGAAACCATCCAGTCCCGCTCGCACCAGCTCCTTTTGCCCTGTCACGTCCACGTGAGACACCACTCGAAGGTTGTGCCTGTGCGCCTCGTCGATGATGGCTCGATACACGGCGGGAGGCAGTTTCGCCCGATTCGCATCGTGCCAAATCTTGAGCCAGCGGTCGACCTTGCGCCCAACCATCTCCTGGACGGCCTTTCGGGCCTCCGCCTCGGTTGTCACTTCGTACACGGCGGGCCTCATGGGAAAGCCCGGCCCGGCATTAGGCGAAGACAATCCCTGACCAGCCGTGAAATAGAGGGCAGTATCGCGGGGAGGCGCTTTCCGCAACTCGTCCCGCAACTGGTACGCCAGCTCCCTGCGATCCGTGCCCAGGCTGAGGACCGCGGCGACCCCGTGATAAGCGAAGCGCTGCAGGTGATCCAGGACGTTCTCTCGCGTGAAGTTTTCCACGAGATTGGTATTGGCCGGCCCGTTCCAGTACCCGAGGTGGGCGTGGAGCTCGACGAGGCCGGGCATGACCGTCTTGCCGGTGAGATCAGCGCGGACCGCGCCCGCCGGGACCTGCAGCTCCCCTTTCTTTCCTACCTTCGTGAACTTGTTGTTCTCTACGAGGAACGCGGAGTTTTCGATGGGCGCGCCCTCATCACCGACAATCAGCCGCGCTCCTTCGAAGAGCGTCACCGCTCTTGTCGTCTGCGGGGTTTGCATTGCCGCGTCTAACGAACACGCGACAGCGAAAAGCAGCCAACAGGACAGGAGCTTTATCCTGCGCATGTGATCCTCCTTCAGATGGCAAGGGACGCTGCCTGCCTCGAGTGTGAGGGGCAGATGACGTGTTTCGCCTTGACATCAAGGCGTTGTCGTCCATTTCTCTGCGAGACCGCTGTAGATGGCGTGATTCGTCAGCTGACCCATCATGTCCCCTCGCAAGCGCAGCTCGGGGCGACTCGCGACCTCCCCGTGCTCTTTGAGCTCCCGCAGCAGGGTGTCGGCAAGCGCCACCGCGGGACCAGACACGAGACCGGGATAAATGTTCACCTTGAGCTTCGTGCCGCGGACGTCGCGTATCGGCAGGCCGACGCCGAGGAGAGGGAGCCCGACTTCGCCAGTGACCCGATCAATCTGATCAGGTTTTATCGTCCGCGGCATGAAGACATCCGCTCCGGCTTTGGCGAACGCGGTGCCTCTACGGAGGATCCCCTCGATGTCTGGCTCGTCGGTGCGCGCGATGATCACGAAGTCGGGGTCGGACCGGGCATCAGCCGCAGCACGAATGCGCATGACCATCCGCTCGAGTGATTCGAGGCTTGCCGGCGAGGCGGCCCGCGCTCCGCTTCCCGCACGCTGGTCCGCATGTTTCGGGTTGAGGGTGTCCTCGATGTGCACGCCGGCGATTCCGGCTTTCTCGAATTGTTGCACGCTGTGATACACGTTCAGCGCGGTGCCGCCCCCCTGATCGGCGTCGGAGATGGCCGGGATGGAGATCTCGCGCGCGATGCGCCCGGCGATCTCGATCATGGCGGTCGGTGTGATCAGACCCCAGTCAGGGACAGCCCAGTATGTCCCTGACATCATGCTGCCGGGGATGTAGATGACCTCGAAGCCGATGGCCTCCGCCAGCTTGGCGGTGATCACGGTGTAGCCCTCCGGCGCCATCACGAGTCCCGGCTTCTTCAGAAGGGCCCGAAGCTTTTGCGTCTTCGACAATTGCGGCGCGGATTTCGACGGCCCCTGCGCGGATTCGGCCGAGGCTGCCGCGCCGACGCCGATGGCAAGAGCGCCGCCAGCCACTGTCGCGGTCCGCTGAATGAACTTTCGACGAGATGCCTGCTTCACGTCTTCCCTCCTAGTCAGTTCATCGAGCCGTCCTGGCTACGGTGACGTTGTGCGTTTTCCCGTCCACTTGGCCCGCAACGCAGCGCGGTTGACGTCCGTGCCCCTGAGGTAGACCTTTGCGATTCGTCGGGTATTCGCAATGTTGTCGAGAGGATTCGCGTCGAGCACGATGAAGTCGGCACTTTTGCCGGGCGCCACCATCCCAAGCTGGTCGAGCCCCAGGATCTCGGCCGAGTTGCGCGTCGCAGCGACAATGGCCTCGGCCGGCGTCAACCCGACCGCAACCAAGTTTTCCAATTCCATGTGCGAAGTTACGCCGAGAAACCCAGCACCAATGCCGGTTCCGCCGAAGTCGCTTCCAAGGCCAAACCGCACGCCCGCCGCCTTGAGCTTGGCCACACTGGGCAACACTCTTCCCGTCCACGCCGAACGCGCGCGCGCGACATCGTCGGGCTTCGCGTTCGCCAGTTCGTCACCCACCTGCTTGAGCTCTTCAGCAGGATGGAGCTCACGCAGCAGAGGCTCGTCGAGCAACGCAGGTCTTCCACCAATTCGGTTGCCCCACTTAAGAGTCGTCAGGATGAAGACCTTCGGGTGCTGCTTGAGCACCTGGATCAATTCGTCGTCCGTTTCCTCTTGCATCCAAACAGGGTGAGCGAAGCCATCGAGACCAGCTCGGATCAAATCTTTGACATCCGCCAGCTGGGAAACATGTGCCAGTACATGCAGATTGCGTTTGTGAGCCTCATCGATGGCCGGTCGATACAGGTCCGCAGTCAGCTTCGGCACGGTGCCGCGTCGATCGTCCACCCAGATCTTGACGAAATTGGCCTTCTTGGCGGCCAGCTCCTGCATGGCCTTTCTGGCTTCCGCTTCGGTCGAGATCCCATACGGAGTGTCCCTCATCGGAGCGCCCGGCCCGCCGTTCGGCCTCGCCAGCCCCCGGCCCGCCGTGCGAAGCAGCGGCGCCCCAGGGTGTGGCTCGTCCTGTAACTGGAATTCCAGATCACCTCGAGCGACGCCCAGGCTGAGGACCGCGGCGACTCCTGAGTATGCAAAGCGATCCAGGTGGTCGAGGATATTCTCTCGCGTGTAGTTCTCTGCTGAATTGACCATGCCCTTCCAGTACCCGAGGTGCGTGTGGAGCTCGATCAGCGCGGGCATAACGGTCTTACCGGTCAGGTCGACGCGAACCGCGCCTGCGGGGGGCTTCAGCTCACCCTTGCGGCCAACTTTCGTGAACCTGGTGTTCTCGACGATGAATGCGGAATTCTCAATGGGGGCTTCGCCATCGCCAGTGATCAGCCGCGCACCTTCGAACAAGGTGACAGTCGCTGTCGTCCGGGGTGCCTGGCTCGCAGAGACCAGTGAACACGCGACAAGCAGACAGTAGGGCAGGATCTTCGCCGAGCGCATACAGTCCTCCTGATATGGTCAGATCTCAGACATCCACGTATCCGAGGCGCACCGGCAACGCGCGCCGCCGTGGCTCAGAATCGACTTTTCCTCATGTCGACTCAGGCCAGTCCAGCTTCGCTGGACCAGCCCTGAGACGATCTGGACGCTCCTTAGAAGCTGTACGACACGCTCAACTCAGCCAGCCGCGGATCGAGGATGGCGGTCGCGCGACCGAAGTTGGACCCGGACTGCACGACCGAATTCGTCACGGGGTTGGCGTTGAGCGTATTGTAGATATTCAGTCTCACCGCCACCGTCTGTCCCCGCCCCACAGAAACCCTCTTCTCGACGCGCATGTTCAGAATACTGATACTCGGGCGGAAGTTGGTCCTGAGGGGCTCCACCTTCAACGTGATCGACGGAATCGTCGTGCCGCCCCTGAAGAGCGCCGTCCGCGCCAGCGGCTCTCCGTTCCGGTACGCGAAATTCGCCGACACGAGCACGTTGCGCGGGAACATATAGCTGCCCGCGAGCCGGCCTCCCAACTCCCACGTGTTATCCGCCGCGAAGATTTCCGAGTTCGGATCGACCGTGTTGAAGGCAGGAGAATTCCCACCCCCGACATTTGTAGGAAGCGGGATGTTCTTCTTCGTGGCTGTGTAGGACGCCATGAATTGCCAGTTATTGGACAGGCGCTTGCTCAGCGCAACTTCGATCGTCCGGTACGTTTGATTGGCCTTGGGGTCGTTGACGATCATCGGCGCCTGGAACGCGGCTCCCCGCAACGCGACTGGATATTCGTAGTACGTGATGGACGTCCCGGGATCGTCGGCCGTCCCGACGACCCCGTCCGGCCCAGGATCCCGATTTGTGATCGGGATCGAGTAGGTGTCGTAGGGCCGCAGGCTGTTCACGAGCCGGTACTGGTTCAGGGCTCGAGAGTAGGCCCCCGTGACGCGGACGGCAAAATTCGCCGCCAGCTCCCGCTCGAACTGCAGCATGTACTCGTCGGTCCACGGCTGCGTCTCGTTCGGATTGACCACGCCATTCGCGAGCGCCCCGCCGAGCCCCAGGAGGCCAACGGAGAGGAAGTCCGGCCCGTTCGTATCGAGATTGACTTCCCCAGGATCGTAGGCCCTGTTGCCGTTGGGGTCGCGCCAGCGGTACAGCGCCTGGGCGATGACATTCGGATCCGCTATCTGAATTTCGTCAGTAAAGCGCATCTTGTCAAAGCGTCCCCATCCGCCCTTGATGAGGGTCCTGCCGTCGCCCGAGAGGTCATAGGCAGCACGGAGGCGAGGCGACACCGGCGTCCAGACGGGGACATCGATACGGTCAAAACACGCGGCGGGGAACGCGACGTGCCCAGGCGGGTCCGCCGCTTCGCGGCACACCTCCGGGCGGAACCCCTTGTCGTGGGTAAAGCGGAGCCCCAGATTCAGTGTGAGCCGACGCCCGATGGTCCATCTGTCCTGCACGTAGGTGCCAAGATAGTGGATTCTCGTATCCGGCGTGACCGGATAGTTCCAGACCGCAATCTGATCCGGGATCCGGTTCCTGAACTGGAGCTCGTAGTTGCCTGCCGCCCCTCGGGAACGCACCCCCCGGCTCTCCAAGACACTGTGGTACTCCAGTCCCGCCCTGATCTCATGGTTGCCCACCCAATCCGGCTTGTACCAGCTCACGGAGCCTCTGGCCTGCGTCCGATCGATCACACCCCACTGCCCGACACCAGGTCCTGAAGAGGCTCCCGAGCGCTCCCCGGTGACGAGATCGAAGTTGGCGGGCCTGTCCGTGAAGCCCTCTATCGGCGTCAAACTGTGCCACCGTCCAACCAAGACCGACGCCACGAGCGAGTTGCCGTTCACGCCCTGCCATTCCCCCTTGGGCATGACTTGCATTGGAAATTGCTTCGTTCGCGTTTCCCACGCCACGAGCCGGCTCGGGCCCGATCGATTGATCTTTGTGACCCACTGCGAAAAGCCGATGAACTTGTTCGAGCGGCTCAGCTGATACGTCACCTTGACCGTCGCGGCGGGTTGCCTCTGAACATTGACGCACGGCGTGCCATCCGGCTTTAGGCACGCAATGATGGTCGCCCTACTCCGCCGCTGACGCCCCGAAGCGTAGAACCAGACCTTGTCCCGGACGAGACGACCGCCCAGCTCCCCGCTGAAGTCGTCTTGCAGCTCGATTTCCGCGGGAGAGGCGATGCCCTGCCCCCTCAGTGCGTCATCGATGTTGTCGCCCTGAAAACGGTGGTTCGTATAGGCGTAAAACGCGCCGCCGTGGAAGTCGTTGCCCCCCGACTTGACGATGGCGTTGATGTAAATGCCCCTGTTCCCGACCTCGGCATCATTGCCCAGGGTCTGGATCTTGGCCTCCTCGAAGGAGGTATAGTCCACGTAACTGCCAGTCGGGCTCTCTTTCCCATTGAGCGTCAGGATGCCTTCGACGGCCTGCCAGGGTTGAGCTGTCTGCCCGAATGCACTGAAGGCCGGTTGGGAGTTAAAGTTTCCGCCCGTATCGACCTGGGTCCGGGTACCCGGGGCTTGGTTCATCAAGGCCTGGAAGCCGTTCCGGTTGGTGGGGATGAGCTCGAGGGCTTCTCTCGTCAACTGCGTGGTGGAGGAGGTCGCTGTCACGTCCACCGTGGGCGCAGCCCCGGAAACGGTGATGCTCTCCGCGAGGTCTCCGACCTTCAGCACGATGTCCACTCTGGCCGTAAACCCGACCGTCAACCGCAAGCCCTCTCGGCGCATCGTCTGGAAACCTGGGAGTGCATACTCAACAGCATAGGTCCCGATCGGCAGCGGTGACAGGCGATACTCGCCGCGTTCGTTGGTGACGGCGATCACCTGCGGGAGCTGCAAGGCGGGACTCGTTGCCGTCGCCGTCACGCCGGGGAGGACGGCGCCGCTCTCGTCCGTCACTTGCCCGATGATGCCCGCCTGCTCCTGTCCCATCGACCGGCCAGCGAGCGGGAACAGAATAGTGAAGACGATCAGAGCGCTAACGCCAAAGAGCCGATACGAGCTCCGGACTGTCCGGTTCATTTGGTACCTCCTGGCACTTACAAGAAAGCGATCGAATAGTCCGTACAGTCTGAACTGTTGCACCACCCACGCTGCGCGTCATGCCATCGCAGGGACGAGCACCTGAATGCGGCGTCTCATGATCAACTCTCCCTCGTCAATTCGTCGAAGGCCGCCGAAGCGCCGCGATATCGAGTTTGTTGACTTCGTCGATGATCCTGGCGTACGCGCGGACGCCGGAGTCCAGGCCGGACTCGGGTACGAGCTCCGGCGTGTCCATATCGGTGTGGTAAAAGATGTGGTCGATGATGTGCAGGCTCGGCGCGTCGGTGTACACCTGCGACAGCTCACCGCCGGGCCGCGCCTCGGGGCGCGAATAGAGCGCGACGCCGAACTCTCGGAACGTCTTTGTCGCGATCTGCGTCAGCTGATCACTCCCGCCGACGTACCATCGTTTCGCGCTAATGGTGTTCGACGGCATCAGGCCAGCGCCGAGCCAGTAGGTCTGCGTCTGAGAGAAGTGCTCGCAGTTCAGGATGAGCGCCGTTTTCGCGAGCACTGTGTCACGGTGCTCGTGCACCCACCGGATGCCCTGTCCCCCCGCGTGATGACCGGGCGTGACGAGAAAAGTCAGCGTGCGCCGCCGTTGCGCCCTCGGCACCTTGGCGTAGTACTCCGCGAGCGCCAGCATCCCTGCCATCCCGGACGCGTTATCCAACGCTCCGTCGAAGAACCCATCGTCGTGCGACATGATGACGATGTTCTCGTCGGTCATGCCGGGGAGCTCTCCCCAGACGCTGGCGGTCTTCAGGTTCGGGACCTTCTTGACCTCGAGCTTGAGGTGCACTTTCGGCGCGACACCTTGCTCGATCATCTCGCGGACGGTCGTCCCATCTTGCGCGCCGATCGCCATGCGCGGAACCGGTGTCTCCGCGCCGTCCCCACCCTCGCCACCCGGTTGGCTCTTCGCGTTCGTGCCCGCCGCCCCCATCTGCACGACCACAAACGCGGCGCCGCCCTTTTCCGCGCGCTCGATGGCTCCGTTCCAAGCGGCCGAGTAGTTGCGGCCGCCCGGCGTTGGAAGACCGTGAATGAAGACCACCTTCCCCTTCACGTCGCGACCCATGAAATCCGCGGCCGTGCCAAAGCCAACCCACACCGGGTCCAGATCCACCCCAGCAGCCGGCGTGCCGCTCGAGAGAAACATCGGATAGATGCTCGTCAACGGTACGGTCTTCCCGGCACCCGTGATCGAGGCCTCGAAGGACGTGGCCGTCCACTGCGGCGGCATGTCGAATTCCTGAAGGTGGACCTTCTCCAGCCCGATGCGGCGGTAGTGCCCCAGGAGCCACTGCTTGGTCATCTGGTCCGATTTGAACCCCGTGATCCGCCCCCAAAACTGATTGCCTTCATCACGGTACTGCCGAGAGATGTTGACCGCCTCTTTCAGCAGATCCTTGATGTGCTTCCCCGAGATCGCTGCGTATTTCTCTGCGCCCGGTGGGAGGGCCGCGCGCACATAGGCCTCATCGGGAAGCCAGAGCGGGGGCTCGACGGCGCCGCGCGACGGCCGTGCAGGCGCGGCCTGATCCCGTGCCGGCTGGTCGGTCGCAACCATCGCCACCGGGCCACCGACGCCAACGACAGCGACCACCATGAGCGCGATGGCAAACAGCGCGCGTGTTTTCACACGGTTCATACCGACCTCCATGACGACGATGATGCGTGTCGCGACCGTTCCGGAGCCGCCACGCGAGCGTCGAAACGCAACGCGGCTAGAACTGGAACCGCGCCCCGATTCGCAACTGGCGTGGCGGCACCACATCGGTGGCATTCCCGAAGCCGGGCCCGGACACGTAGCTCGCAGCCCTCACCGCATTCGAGTTCACGACATTCAGGGCGTCCACGGCTCCGGCCGCAGACCTCGGTGAACTTGCGGCCAAGTGTCAGTAGGGCGCCACATAGACGTCTTTCGTCGTGGCATCGATACAAATCGGCGTCCGATAGATCGTCGAGATCATCTTGGTCTTTGGAAACTCTTCGCGAATGTTCATGAAGAATGGAAACATCGACATCGGCGCCCCGACGCCCGGCGGTCCATCATGACTCCCGGGCAGCACCAGCCCTGGCTTGAACACTCGGACGTATTCCATCGCAATAGGAAGTCCGGCTTCAACAGAAACGTCATAGGGAATGACAACGACATCAATCGATCCCATCTGTTGCATCATTTGCTTCTGAGCCTGCGACACCGGGCCGGGACTATCGATGTATAACAGACTGAATCGATTGCCGAAGGTGAGCAAGTACGAGATCGTGCCCTCTTTTATGATGCGTGGGTCGCGACTGCCGCGGGCCGTGATTTCTGACGCCGCACTCTTTTCCGCCTCAGTCAACGGCTTCAGCTGGACGATCAGGTCGTGAAGCTCTCTAGCCTTCTTCATCAGCTCTGCCGGAATAACATTGTGGTGTCCAAGAACGGGTTTGACAGTCAAGCCGTGATACTCGAGCGTCTCTCCTCCTTTGACGGTCGTGATTTGTTTCTCCGCCAGACCGCCTTTCCGGACCACCTCGCCAACCGTTGAGGCCCCGACGACCGTCGCGCCGGTGCGTTGGGCGACGGAAGCGGCGCTCGAGATGTGATCGTAGTGGGCGTGGCCCACCAGAATCGCGGTGACTCGTTTCAAGTCTTGTGGCGAGACACCCAACGCGGGGGCGCCAGGCATGCGGTCGTAGTACGCGTCGAGCAAGATCACATTGTCCCGATACGCCAGTTCATAGTTGGCCCCGCCAGTCCAGCGCAAGACGATCACGTTCGGGTCTTTCGGCATCGGGCCGCCGGCCGCAGCAGGTGTCAGCGACTGGCACGCCGGCTCGCTGGCCAGGGCCCCGGTTCGGCTTTGGGCGGTGGATACCGAAGACAGTAAGACCAGACCCAAGACAACCAGCGATGCGGTGAGTTGTCGCGCGGTCAATCTCGGCATGTATCCTCCTCCACAACAAGAGGCAAGCATCTACGTGTCCGTCTTTCACATCCACCTGCGCCTGCTCGCCGGCCGCTCGCTCACCTGGCCGCCCTGGTACGGATTCGCGCGCCCCGGCACCGATCCAGGACGGGCGGACTGGCGTCTTCCGCCTCAAGAAGCTGAAGCGGGCTTGCACCTGCGCGACGCGGGCGGTGACACGAGTTAGAAGCGATAGCGCCCGCCGATGCGCACGATACGCGCCGGCAGCACCTCCTCGACGTATCCGAACGTGGGACCGGACGCCCAGACGATGTCGGTAGACACACTCGAATTGAACAGGTTGAACAGGTCCACGTCGAAGCTCACCCCCTGTCCGCGCGGCAGCCGGAACTCCTTGCTGAGGCGCAGATTCGTCACCGCAATCGCGGGGCCCTTGCGCGTGCCGTACGGCTCGAGCCGGAGCGTCAGGGTGCTGAGCTGACTGAGACTCGGCCCGCCATCGGGATCCGCCCGGCGGAACTGGTACGTCCGCGCCCCTTGTAGCCCAGTCTTGGCCAGCATAAAGGCGGCAACCTGAGCGTCGCCTGGCAGCCGATAGGCACCACTCAGATTCATCCCCCAATTCCACGTCTCATCCAGGGGGAAGCGGTCATCATTGGGGGTCGCGAAGTGCTTTTCAATCCACCGGTGGTTCTTGAGCCCCCAGGCCGCAACTTGGGCCATCCACCGCCCTGACAGCCGCTTCACCAAGGCCGCCTCGATCGTGTGAAACCGGTCGACCTTGTCCGTGTTGACCTGCATCTCACCTACAAACGCCGCCCCGCGGTAGGCCGGATCGTAATCGTAGAGCGTCACCCTGCCACCATCATCTGCCGTCCCCAGGATTCCGTCTGGCCCTGGATCGCGGCGTGTGAGCGCAATATTGTAGACCTCGCGCGGACGCAGCACGTTGATCCCGCCAAAGGCGTAGAGGTTGTCAAGAGTCCTGAAGACGTACCCCACGTGGACGCCCAGATTTTGCGCCACTTCCCGCTCGAGGCTCGCCGTCACCTCTGTCGTCATCGGTTGCTTGAGGTCAGGGTTGATGATGCGATTGCGCGCACCGGAGATGCTGATGAAATCCGGGCCGCTCGTATCGAGGTTCACTTCACCCGGCGTGTAGTTGCCGTTGCGGTCCAGATCCCGCCACCGATACCGCATGACCACTTCCGCATTCTGGTTGAAGTTCCCGACGTCCGCGTCCCGGTAGAGGGCGTTGTAGCGGCCGTAGGTGGCCTTGACGACCGTGTTGCGGTCGAGACTCCACGACAGCCCCAGCCGCGGCAACACGCTGCGCCACGTCACCACGTCGACCCTGGAAAACTTCCCCGAAGGGAAGAGCTGCGGAAACTGCGGGCTGGCTTCCTTCGACTGCGCCGGCACGAACGCGTCCTGGCGCTCGATCCGGAGGCCCAGGTTGGCGGTGAGTCGATTCGAGACGCGCCATTTGTCCATCAGGTGCCCGGCGTACACGTTGACCCGGTTCTGCGGCGCCACTGGCCAGTTGTAGAAGTTGATCTCCACCGGCTGGCGCTGGTCGTAGATCAGGGTGTAGTTGCCGTGATCGTGGCTCAGCTTGCCTGTGGCGTGCAGGTACCGGTACAGCGTCACGCCCGTCTTGAGCTCGTGACGCCCGCCGAACGACCGCTCAGGAAGGAAGCTGAAGCTGCCGTCGATCTGCCAGTTGTCGCGCGGCCGCTGGTCCGACGCCCAATTGCCCCCGGTGCGCAGCCCGGTGTCGCGATCGAGGCGGCTGGGAAAATCCGCGCCCCGGTAGAGCGGGGTGCGCATCGCGTTGTAGTCCGCAAAGTAGCCGCCATAGCCCCCGACAACGTTCACAAACATCCTATTGTTGGGCGTGCTCTGCAGTTCGATCTTCCGCACCCAGCCCGGGTCTTTGTAGTCTTTCGTCGCCTCGAGCGGCACGAAGCGGCCCCCGTCTCTCTGCGGGTGTTCCTTCAGGCCCTTCTGGTACACCCCGATGAGGCGGTTGCTCGGCGACACCTGCCAGGACACCTTCGCGTTGACTTGGCTCAGCAGGCTGTTGTAGTACTCGAGCGGTTCGTCGCCCGTGAGATAGACACCGTCGGGTCCCGGTCCTGACACGAAGCCCAGCCGGCTGAAGCTCCGATGCTGGCGACTGAACCCGCCGTAGAACCACAACTTGTCTCGGATGATCCGACCTCCCAGATCGGCGGCGATGTCGTAGTGGAACCTGAGCGGCTCCGTGTCGCTCAACCCCTGCGCCTGCAACTCCGGGGTCAGATTGCTGCTCTGCAACGTCGGCCCCTGATACGACCCCTCGTACTGGCCATGGAACTCGTTGCCGCCGGACTTGAGGACGGCAATCACCTCGACCCCGGGCGTCCCCACGTCGGCGCTGGTGCCCGAGGTCTTGATCTGCACTTCGTCCATGCCAAAGTAGTTCAAGTAGACCGCCGTGTTCGCGTCGGAGCCGGTCGTGATGTTGATCCCCTCGACCTGGATTTTGGTGGTCGCCTGTAGGCCGTAGGTCGACATACTCGGCCGTTCGCTGATTTGGCTGCCACCGACGTCGGGGGCCCCTTCCCGAGTGACCCCAGGCGCCATATCGACCACAGCCTGAAAGTCGCGCCCCCGCGGGATCGTTTCGAGCGTTTCGGCCGTAAAGTTAGAGGCCGTGCCCGAGGACGTCAGGTCGACCACGGGGCTCTGCCCGCTGACCGTCACGGACTCCTCGAGCGTGCCGACCCCCATCGTCACGTCGACCCTCGCCGTGAAGCCGATGGTGAGACGCAGCTCTTCGCGAATGAACGTGCTGAAACCCGACAGCTCGAACGTGAGCCGGTAGGTCCCGGCCGGGAGGTCCCCGATGCGATAGCCGCCGTCACCTTCTGTGACAACCACTATCTGCCGCACCTGCAGCGCCGGGCTCGCCAGGGTCACGGTGACGCCCGGAAGGGCTCCGCCCGTGCCATCCCTGACGACTCCGTGAATCGTGCTCGACGCCGCGCTCTGCGCCGATGCGGGTGATGCCATCGCGATGGCGATAGCGACTAGGGCAACGGCTAACGACAGCCGCTGTCGGGAACGGCGGTAAACGCAGAATTCTCCAGACATGAGCTTTCTCCTTCGATGAATGGATCCCATTGGCACGCCTGACACCCTCGCCTCACTTCTCCCGTGCCGCGCTGGTGGTGGCGATCGTTTGGAGCTTGATCGGCTGGACCATCGCGCCGTTGGTCGCCACGTCCCAGGCCGCGAACCGCACCCACTTCTTGCCGGCCGCATTGAAGGGAATCTGGAACCGCTTTTTCCCGAACGCGGGAAGATCCGTCGTCGGGATGATCTGCCGGTCGGTCTTCTGCCCGTCGCCCCAGACGACCTCCACGAAGTCGAGCGGGAAGGTCCATTCGACCTCCGCCGTGATGCTGCGCTGGTTGCCGCTCCCCTCGACGGCATACGAGGAGATCAGCACTTCCCCCGACGTCATGACGTAGTCGCCACGCTTCAGCGCGTTGATGATGGGACTCATGTCGTCGACCGTTGGGAGCCGATCGAGCTTC
>JACOUA010000341.1 GCA_016178075.1 Acidobacteriota bacterium | reverse complement strand
GGGATTGGGCGGGCGCGAGCCGGCCGGCATCACCCACAAGCCGGCCGTGTGGCACTCAGAGATGACTTCGGAGGCCGTTGCCTTGCCTACAAGCAGGTTTGAGAGACCCGGCTCCACCTTGAAGGTGAACACCTCATGCACGCACGGTTTGCGCATGTCGCCATCGAGGAGCAGCACCCGCTGCCCCGCCTGCGCCAGCGCCACCGACAGATTCGTTGAGGCGACGGTCTTCCCCTCACCGGGACCCGTGCTGGTGATCACGAGCACCCGTCCGCCCTCCTGGGCGGACGACAACAGGACGTTCGTCCGAATCGATCGGAAGTTCTCCGAGAACGCGCGCGGCACACCGCCATCGATGAGCGGCGACGTGATGGCCTTGTCGAACAGCGCCGGAACCATCCCGAGGAACGGCAGCCCCAGTTGCTGCTTCAACTCGTCAGGATTCTTGAGGCGGTCATCCACGTACTCGAAACCGAACGCGAGCCCGATGGCCAGCACCAAGCCGCCGAACAGGCCGATCAAGAGGTTGTTGAATACATTCGGCGACACAGGCCCGCCCGGAACTTCCGCCTTGTCCACGACGCGAATGTTGCCGGTCTTCAGCTCGCCTGAAATGCCGGTCTCCTTCGTGCGCTGCATGAGGCTCTCGAACATCAGTTTGTTGGCTGTCGCGTCGCGCTGCAGCACTCCGTACTCGATGCCCCGCCGGTTGAGCGCCTGGGCGTCGGTTTTCTGATGATCGAGTGCGGCGATCAGGCCTCGCTCCTCCGAGAGCGCGGCCTCGTAGTCGTTCCGCATCCCCTGGACGAGGCGGGCGATCTCGCTCTGGATCTTGGCCTCGGCCGTGTGAATGGCGAGGCCGATGTTGACCATGTCAGGATGGCGCGGGCCCAGCTTCTCGGCGAGCTGCGCCTGCTGGCGCTGCAACTTGGCGAGCTCGGTCTTCTGATCCTGGAGAAAAGCATTCGACAGAATGGCGGGCATGCTGTCGTTCGGGTTCGGGTTCGCCTGCACCGCCTTGACCTGGTTGTGGGCGGCCTCCTTCTGGATCCGGTCGGTCTTGGCTTTCGTCACCGCCGCGTTGAGATCCGCAAGCTTCTGCACGACGATGTTCTGGCGCTCCTCGAGGGAGACCGAATCGGTGCGCTCGCGGTAGCCCTGCAGCGCCTGCTCGCTCTGCTCGAGCTGTTTGCGCTGCTCGGCCAGCTGCTGGTTCAGAAAGTCGGACGCCTCTTTCGTCGTGGCGAACTTGAACTCGAGGTTCTGCTTCACGTACTCGTCCGCGACCGCGTTTGCGACTTTCGCCGTCAGCGCCGGATCGGGCGAACGGAACGTGATGTCGACCAACCGGCTGTAGCGGACAGCCGACACGCCCAAGTTGCCCAGGAACTGGTCGACCACGCCGGACTCGGCTTTTGTCTCTTCGGCTCCCGGCGCTTCAACTGGTCGTGCGGGCTGGAACCATCCCTCCACCATCTCCACGGGCGCTTTGATCAGAGCGACCGGCGCTCCCATGATCCTGCGGATGCTGAAACCCTTGGCCGGCGGGGGATTGAATTGCGGATGCGACCAGAGGTGGAGTGACGTGAGCGCGCGCCGGGCGAGACCGCGACCCTGTAGGATCTTGTACTGCGTCTCGTAGTAGTCGTCCGTCAGAGTGCTCTGCTCCAGCACTTCCTGAAAGGAGACGACCTTGGGGGTTTCCCGCTCGATGAGAATCCTAACGGTGCTTTCGTAGAGTCGAACGCTGGTGAACGTGTAGAGGGCGACGCTCAGCAATACGGCCAGGAAGACGCTCAGCACGACGTAACGACGCCGGTAGAGGATCTGGAGGTAGTGGACGAGACTAATCTCGGAATCGCCGACCGTGGAGGTGCCGTACCCGTAACCGTACCCATAGCCGGAACCGTGGCCTGCGGACCCGTTCGATGAGGCAAAGGACGAAGCCGCGGTCCCGGAGCCGGCGGGCAACGCGGTGTTGGCCATCCGGCTGTCGGGCTGTTCCCGATCGGACTGCCGCGGAACCCCAAGGCTCATCTGAAGAAGCTCATTGGTGATGGGTCCACCAACCAGTCGCCCGTGTGAGACACCTCAAACGCCTCTGCGCCGGCGGGCCGCACCGCAACCGATGCTGCCGTTAGATCTCCCCTTGTGTAGTTGCAGGGAGAACCTCAATCATTGAACCGACTTAATGGTGCAATATGATAGTATAATACACTCGTTTCACCCAGCGCGAAGTCTCGTAAGCGCCCGTCAACTCCCTACATTTCGTCGACTTCGCGGAGCGCTGCTACGTTCCATTATCGGAGTTCTGACCCTAAACCTATACCCTTTCAGCATGTTGCGAGAAATTTAAGTAGCCGGACGGCCCCGTGTCGTCTGCACCCGTGGCGGTCGTCGCGCTCGCGACCCACAAGCGCCACGGCGAGCAGCGGGGAAGAACCCCGATTGAATAATTGGCCCGTGATGATGGCATAACCGGTCGCTCCGGTTCTCCGGCACCCGGCCGGTTCTGGACCGGTACTGCAACCCAAGTGCCGCCAGGATATCGCGCCATCGGCCATTCATCCGACCCAACAGATCGTCCCGCGACATGTCCGGCTCGCGAGACTACTTCAGACGGCGTCGGTCGTCCACGCGCTCGACGAGGGCGCCCAACCTTTTCAGGTTCTCGACGAGACGCGCGTACCCGCGCTCGACGGTCTCGACCGGCGCGATACGGCTCTCCCCGTCGGCGGCCAGCGCGGCGGCGATGAGCGCCATCCCCGACCGCAGATCCCGGCTGTCCAGCAGACGCCCCCGGAGCTTGGTCGGACCGGTGACGATGATCCGGTGGGGATCGCAGAGAAAGAGATCGGCTCTCATCGCGCTGAGCTGTTCGAGCGCGAAGAGGCGCAGCTCGTACATCCAGTCGTGCAGCAGCGTTTGGCCGCTCGCCTGGGTCGCCAAGACGGTCACCAGGCTCACGAGGTCGCTTGGAAAAGCAGGCCAGAGCCCGGTCGTGATACGCCGCGCCGCGACGGGCGTGGACGGCTCGACAAGGAACCGGTTCGCGTCGAACGAACAGCGGACCTGCATCCGCCTCAACGTCGCGGCGATCACCTCCATGTCCTCCGCGCGCGTGCCCCGCACCTCGACCTCCCCGCCGGTCACCGCCGCCACGACGCCCCAACTCCCCGCTTCGATGTAATCGCCCGGCAGTGTGTACTCCGCGCCCCGAAGACGCGACCGTCCCTCGATCGTGATCGTGGGGCTGCCGGTGCCGGTGATTTCCGCGCCCATGTTCCCAAGGAACTGGCACAGATCGGCGACGTGCGGCTCGGTTGCCGCGTGGCGCAGCTTCGTCAGCCCCGGCGTCCCGGCCGCCGCCAACAGCGCTGTTTCGGTTCCAGTCACGGACGCCTCTTCAAGGAAGATCGACGCCGGCTTCAAGCCGTCCGGCGCTTCGAGGGCGTGGCCGGCGGCCTTCGTTTCGTGCGCGCCGAGCGCGCGCAGCGCCTCGAGATGCGTGCTGATCGTGCGGCGCGCCGGAAAGTCGCCGCCCGGCGGCGCGAGCGCGGCACGACCGCGGCGCGCAAGCAGCGGTCCCATCAAGAGCACCGACCCGCGCAGGCGTCCGACCAGGGCGCGGTCGGGCTCATCTTTGCCGAGCGTGGTGGACCGGACGGTGACGGTGCGGGTTCCTACGCCGTCGACCGTGGCGCCGAGATCTTCGAGGAGGCGCGCCATCACCTCCACGTCCCCAATGCGGGGCATATTGTGCAGAACGCATGCCTCGTCGGTGAGCAGGCACGCCGCGAGGAGCGGCAACGCCGAGTTTTTGTTGCCGTCGACTTCGACCGTCCCTCCCAGTCGCCGGCCGCCTTCGATCCTGAGGATGGCCATGAAGATCTAGTGTAGTGTCCAAGAATTAGCTGGATAAGCTGGGCGTCGAGGCGCCCGCCCGGCAAGGCGCGAGAAGCGCGCATACCGGGCGTATGTAAGCGACGAGCAACGCAGTCGGGCGGGATGCATCGGCGGCCAGGTTGTCCAGCTAATTCTTGGACACTACACTAGCGCCTGCGGGCGCTGGGCTTTTGGTACTCCTCGAACGCCCCAAGGTACACGATCTCTTCGCGCAGCGTCAGGCCGAAGAGGTCCCGCACCACCTGCTGACAGATCTTGACGAGCTTGCGAATGTCGGTCGCCGTGGCTCCGCCGTTGTTGACGATGAAGTTGCCGTGCGTGGTGGAGACGCTTGCGCCGCCGACCGACCGGCCCTTCAGCCCCGCGCGATCGACGAGCGCGCCGGCGGAGGCGGGAATCCCCGGCGGGAGAGCGTCGCTGGCCGGATCGGGATTCTGAAAGATGCACCCGGCGCTCTTCGTGTCGAGCGGCTGGGTTCGCTTGCGATAAGCGAGCGACTGTCTCGCCACCGCGCGAAGCGCCGTGGAGTCGGCACCTCGCCTCAGACGCAGCACGACCCACAGCAGAATCTCTCCGGTGCGCTGCAAGCGGCTGCGATCGTAGGCGAACTCCATGTCGCAGGCTTTGACATCCCGCACGTGTCTCTCGCGCGACACGAGTCGCACATGGTCGACGAGCTCGCTCAGCAGGTGCCCGCCATAGTGCGCATTCCCGAAGACACCGCCGCCGACGGTGCCGGGGGTGCCGGCCCAGGCCTCCAGTCCGGCGAAGCCGCGAATGATCGTCCACCGCACCAGCGCGTTGATCGTCGCACCGGCATCGGCGCGTACGAGCGTCACGGCGGCGTCCGCCTCACCTGTGCGCCCGACCTCCTCGATCCGCCCGCCGCGCGTCCGTACGACCAGGCCAGCGACGCCTTGATCCGAGATGAGCACGTTCGACCCGCCGCCCAGCATCGTCACCGCCACCCCCGCGGCGTGCGCGAGCTCGAAGGCGCGAAGCAGCTCCTCCGCGCTCGACACCTCCAGCAGCCACTCCGCGGGTCCTCCAACCTTGAAGGTCGTGAAGGGCGCGAGCGGGGCATGCTCGCGGACGCGCTCTCGGCCGAAGCCGTTGCGCAGGCGCTCGGTGAACGGGGTCATACCAGCGGATGATGCGAGGCGCCGCCTGGCTGGGCCAACGCCGCGAGCATTCTGCGGTGAATCCCGCCGAAGCCGCCGTTCGACATGAACACCACGAGATCCCCGGGCTCACGCTCGAGCGCGATTGTGGCCACGATGTCGTCGATCTCCGGGATGTGCCGGGCATTCGAGCGGCGCGCGCGGAGATCCGCCACCAGCTCCTCGGCCGACAGCCGCTCGGCCTCCGGCAGCGTCGATCGAAACACGGCGGCGATGATCACGCGATCGGCGCCGCTGAAGGCCTCCGCGAACGCCGGTTGGAACACACGGCGGCAGGACGAGGCCGAGCGCGGCTCGAAGACGGCCCAGATCCGCGAGCCGGCGGTGCCGGCTCGAAGGGCCGCGAGCGTTTCGGCCACGGCGGTAGGATGGTGCGCGAAATCGTCATACACCGTCACGCCCCCCACCTCCCCGACGATTTCGAGACGACGCTTGACGCCACGGAACTTGCGCATTCCGCGAGCCAGCGTCTCCGCATCAAGACCTCTGGCGGCCCCGACCGCGATGGCGGCCAGCGCGTTTCGTACATTGTGCAGACCCATCAGCGGAATCTCGAACGATCCGAAGAGCTGCCCCTCCCTCCTCACGTTGAACGACATGCCGCCAGCGCCGGGGTTGACCGCGAACGCGTGCCAGGTCGCCGCCGTGGAAAGCCCCGCGCTCTCGACACGGCAGCGCGCTCCCGTCCCCAGCCCCAACGCCTCGGCATCGTCCGCTCCAACGACGAGCAGGCCACTTCGCGGGACCAGGTTCACGAGACGACAAAACGCGACTCGAACGGCCTCGAGATCTGGATAGATGTCGGCGTGATCGAACTCGATGTTGTTCACGACGACGATGTCGGGAAGGTATTTGAGGAATTTCGCGGTCTTGTCGAAGTAGGCGCTGTCGTATTCGTCACCTTCGATGACGAAATCTCGCCCGGCGCCGACCCGGTAGCTGGACCCCTGCTCACCGAGATTCGCGGCGATGCCGCCGACGAACACGGTCGGATCGAGTCCCGCATCGGTCAGGAGCCACGCCAGGAGCGCTGTCGTGGTGGTCTTGCCGTGCGTGCCCGCGATCACGATCGAACGCGCCCCCCACAGGAAGTGCTCACGTAGAGCTTCCGGCAGCGACAGATACCGAATCCTGCGATCCAGGACTTCTTCCAGCTCCGGGTTGCCGCGCGAGATGGCGTTGCCCACGACGACCAGGTCGATGTCGGCGGCGATGTGCTCGGCTCGATACCCGGCGAACGGCGCAATCCCTTCCCGCGCGAGAAAGTCGCTCATCGGCGGATACATGTTCTGGTCCGAGCCTCGAACGTCGAAGCCCTTGTGCCTCATGAGCGCGGCAAGTGTCGCCATCGCCGTTCCGCAGATGCCGATGAAATGGACGGTGGACACTTGAAGTTCTCAGTTCACAGTTTTCAGTTATCAGTTTCCCTTGAGATCCACGCGCGGCCCGAAGAGTCTTTCCACTGAAAACTGATAACTGAGAACTGATGACTATTCAACTGCGGCTTCTTGGATCACGAGCCTGGGCGCCGGCGACGTGTCGACCCGCGCACGAACGCCAAACGGCAACGTCAGCGCGGGCGAAATCGTGTGACCCGACGGCAACCCGAAGAGCACCGGCCCGCCAAAGTCCTCGAGCGCGGCGGCGACTGCGCCGCGCGCCGTATACGTGCCACCCGGCTCGTCACAGCCCGGACACTCGCCGAACACGATCGCGGCGGCTCGATCGACGATGCCGCTGAGGCGCAGTTGGGTGATCATCCGATCCAGGCGGTACGGACGCTCGCTGACTTCGTCGAGAAAGAGAACCGAGCCGGAGGGTGGATCGAACGCAAACGGCGTCCCGAGCGACCCGACGATTGGGGTCAACGTGCCGCCGAAGAGCGGGCCGGCGGCCGCGCCGGGACGGATCGACTCGAGATGCGGGCCGGTCAGCACGCCCAGCGGCTCGGTCATCGTCAGGGCCTGCAGAAACGATCGTCGATCGTACCCGTCGGCGCCCGCCGCCAGCTTGCGTTCCAACATCGGTCCGTGGAAGCAAACGATCTGACAGCCGGTGCCGAGAAACACCAGGAGCGAGGTCAGATCGCTGTAGCCGATGAGCGCCTTGGGGTGCGCGCGCAGGCGCTCGCGATCGAGATGCTGCAGCACCTGCACGCTGCCGTATCCGCCGCGCACGCCGATGAGGGCCGTGACGCCCGGGTCGTTCCAGGCGGTCAGGATCGCATCGGCTCTGAGGGCGGCGGCACCCGCCACGTACCCGCTCCGTTCGAACACCGTCTGATCGAAAAGCGGCTCGAACCCGAGAGCCCGCAGCTCGTCGAGACCACGATCGAACGCCTCGCGATCGAAGGGGCTGGCGGGGGCCACCACCGCGATCCGGTCTCCCGACTTCAGGGCTCGCGGCTTCAGCACGCGAATTCCGCCAGACGCGACGCGATGGCTTGATGCTCGTCCGATCCGAGCACCGCACGGAGCGTTCGGGACGAAGGTGGACGCCACTCGCGTGACAGCGGCACCGGAGCGGCGAGGACCTCGGCGATGGCTGCGTTTCTCGACCCGTCATCCGCGACGGGGGGCTGGGCCTCCGCGGGGCCGAACCGGGCCTTGATTGTTCGGTGTCGCTCGATTGCGTCATCCACCGTGCGCAGGGGAAGCACGCCGGCTTCGACGCTTCGCACGATCGCCTCGAGGGCGCCCGCGTGCCGATCGTGGCTGGGATCGCACACCAGCACGGCGTCCGATCCCGCCGCCACCGCGGCCACAGCGGCGCGCGCGGTCGAATGGCGGTCGGACACGGCACGCATGCCGAGATCGTCGGTGAGGATGAGCCCATCGAAGCCGAGCTCGCCCCGCAGCAGCTCGTGCACCACGGCGCGGGACAGGCTGGCCGGCGCTTGGTCATCGAGCGACGGCACCAGCACGTGCGCGACCATGATCGACGCCACCTTCTCGGCGATCGCCGCGCGAAACGGCGCGACCTCGACGGCGCGCAATCGATCGGGGGGATGCTCGATCACGGGCAGATCGAGATGCGAGTCGACGCTCGTGTCGCCGTGCCCCGGAAAGTGTTTGCCGCAGGCCGCGACCCCGTGTGCTTGGAGCGTCCGAATGATGATCGCCCCGAGTCGCGCCACCTCGTCCGGACGCTCGCCGAGCGCGCGGTCGCCGATCACCGGGTTGTGGGGATTGGTGTCAAGGTCCAGGACGGGCGCGAAATCGAGCGAGATCCCGACGGCCCGCAATTCGACGGCCAGCGCGCGCGCAAAATCCTCGGCGAGCCGATCGTCGCCGCTCCGCCCAAGCGCGCGCATCGCTGGCCATTCGGTGAACGGACGCCGCAGCCGCGTGACGCGCCCACCCTCCTGATCGACCGCCACCCACAAAGGCGTCTCACGCGCGAGGCGCTGCAGGTCGTGGACGAGCTCGGCCACCTGCTCGGGCGCCTCGATATTCCGCGCAAGCAGGACGACCCCGCCGATATCGAACTCGCGCGCCAGCGCCTTCAGCTCTGTCGGGACGGTCGGACCGTCGAAGCCGACCATCGCGAGCTGACCGACCTGACGATGGAGATGGCGAGGCACGGAAATGCTCTTCATTATAATGTCCGCGTGGAGCTCGAATCGTCCGCGCCCACGCGCATCGATTTGGCCGGCGGCACGATCGACATCTGGCCGCTCTACCTCTTTCACGAAGGCGCCCAGACGTTGAACGTCGCCATCAGCCTGCGGGCGCGCGCCCACGTCGCCAGCCGCTCCGACGGGCGCCTGGCCGTCCGATCGCGCGACACCGACCACTCGGCCGAGGCCGGCCACTGGTCGGAGCTGCCGACCTCCGGGCCGCTCGCACTGCTCTGCCATCTGCTCCGGCACTTTCGCGCCCACAATCTCACCCTCACGACGCGGTGCGACTCGCCCGCCGGCGCGGGGATCGCCGGATCGTCCGCGTTGAACGTCGCGGTCTGCGCGGCGCTCGCGCGCTGGACGAATCGGCAGTACGAGCCGGAAGAGCTGCTGGAGATCGCCCTGAACGTCGAGGCGCGGGCGATCGGTGTGCCGACCGGCGTACAGGACTACCGGCCCGCGCTCTACGGAGGGATCTCCGCCGTCGAGCTGCACGCGAACGGCGTCCAGCGCGTCGCCCTCGACGTGCCGGTCGACGAGCTGGAACGACGGCTCGTGCTGGCCTACACGGGGGCGCCGCGACACTCGGGCACCAACAACTGGGACATCACCAAACGACACATCGACGGCGACGCGCAAGTCTTCAGGTGCTTCGAAGAAATCAGCGACACGGCCCTGACGATGCGACAAGCGCTCCACGCGCGCGATTGGCACGAGGTCGGCCGGCAGATCGCGCGCGAATGGAACACCCGCAAACGGCTCTCCGCCGGCGTCACGACGCCGGCGATCGAGAGCCTGATGGCGGCCGCCCGGTCGGCCGGCGCGCAGGCCGCGAAGGTGTGCGGTGCGGGCGGCGGGGGATGTCTCTTCTGCTACGCGGATCCGTCGCAGGTACCGCAGGTCCGTCGCGCCCTGGCCGATGGGGGCGCGAGGGTGCTCGATTTCCAGATCGAGCGCGACGGGCTCCGGGTTGGATAACACCACCATCTCCCGCGTCTTCGTCCAGATCGCCGATCTGCTCGAAATCAAGGGCGAGAACCCGTTTCGCATCCGCGCGTACCGCACCGCCGCCGAGGTCATCGCCAACTCGGCCGAGCGACTGTCAGGCCTCGACGAACCGCAGCTCCTGAGAATCCCCGGCATCGGGAAGGACCTCGCACGCAAGATTCAAGAACTGGCGGCGACCGGCCACCTCGCCTACCATCAGGCGCTGCTGCAGGAATTCCCATCGTCGCTGATCGACATCCTTCGACTTCAGGGGGTGGGCGCGAAGACCGTGGCCCTCCTCCATACAGAGCTCGGCGTTCGGACCCTCGAGGATCTGGAACACGCAGCGCGCGGCGGCCGTCTGCGCGATCTGCGCGGAATGGGCGCGCGGAAGGAGGAGCTGATCCTCAAAGCGTTGGATGAACGGCGGAGGCGCGAGGGGCGCCATCTCATGGCCCACGTCGCCAGGAGCGCGCGCGGCCTCATCGAGTATCTCCAGGAGATCGCGCCGGCGGTCGAGTTCATCCCCGTCGGGAGCCTTCGCCGCGGATGCGAGACGTGCGGCGACCTGGACGTCCTCGCGGTCGGCGGGACGGGCGACCTGATGGACCGGTTCGCCCAATACGGTCTAGTGGAACGCGTTCTCGTTAAAGGCGACACGAAGTCGAGCGTCATGCTGCGCGGTGGACTACAGGCCGATCTGCGTCTCGTCCCGCAGGAGAGTCGCGGCGCCGCGATGCAGTACTTCACCGGCTCGAAGCTCCACAACATCGTCCTTCGCGACCGCGCGATGCAGCGCGGGCTGAAGCTGAACGAATACGGCCTGTATCGGGTCGAGTCCGGCGAGCGCATTGGCGGCGCGACCGAAGAGGAGATCTACGAGAGGCTTGGGCTCGCTTGTGTGCCGCCGGAGCTGCGCGAGAACCGCGGCGAGATCGAGGCTGCCGAAGCGCACGCGCTGCCAAGACTCGTCGCCCTCGAGGACCTGAAGGGCGATCTCCACGCGCACACGAACGTGACCGACGGACGGGATGACATCGAAGCGATGGCTCTGGGAGCCCGGGCGGCCGGCCTGAGCTATCTGGCGATCACGGATCATAGCCAGTCACTCTCCATGGCGAACGGCCTCGACGAGCGCCGCGCGCTCGAGCACGCCGCGCGCATTCGCGCCCTGAACGGCCGGGTCGAGGGCGTCACGCTGCTGGCAGGAATCGAATGCGACATCAGGCCGGACGGGGCGATGGACCTGGCAGACGACTGTCTGGCCCAGCTCGATCTGGTCATCGCCTCCGTCCACTCGGCGTTCAATCAGGATGAGTCGCAGATGACCCGTCGAATCCTGCGGGCGCTGGAGTGTCCCTTCGTCGACGTGCTGGGCCACCCGACCGGCCGGCTCATCCTCCGGCGGGAGCCGTACCGGGTCGAGATGGGCAAGATCATCGACGCCGCGGCCCGGCAGGGTGTGGCGCTGGAGATCAATTGTCAGGTGGATCGGCTGGATCTGAATGACGCACACGCCCGGCTCGCACGCGAGCGCGGCGCCAACATCGTTATCGCGACCGATGCACACGCGCAAGCCGGGTTCAGCGCGCTCGAATGGGGCGCGCTGGTTGCGCGCCGGGCATGGCTCAGGCCCGAGGACGTCCTCAACACGAAGCCGGTCGAGGAATTCCAGAAGCTGCTCCGTCGTCACCGCTAGTGCAGTTTTCAGTTCTCAGTAGTCAGTTTTCAGTTCGGATCTCGCCCGCAAATAACTGAAAACTGATGACTGATAGCCCAAGATGACACCTTTATTCCTTTCCGGGCCCTAACCATGGATGCGAGCGAGAAGATCGCGGAGATTCGGCACCTTTACTACAGCGCGAAGCCAGCCACGATCCATCGCGACCTCGCGCGGGCGATCGAGCTCCTCAAATCGCTCCCGACCGAAGAGGAGCGCGAGCGCGTGGCCGTCTACATGGACGGGCTCTCCCAATTGCGTTCGGAATACGGGGCGAGGTCAAAGAAACGGCCCGGCTGACGGGGCAGCTCCGGCTCACCGCCTCCGCCACGGCTGCGGCGAGGCCCGCTGACGCTCCGTGAAAGCGGACGTCGGACTCTACGTTCGCCGTAACTGTGAAGCGACGGCGAGCCGGCGGGCGGCGAGGCGGATCGGTTCCGCCACGTTGCGATCCACCGAGAGCATCCGGACGTCGCGATCGTTCAGCCGCGACACGAGATTGAGCGCGACCGCCACGGGTGTCTTCGGGTTCCGCGCCAGGGCCGCGATGACCGCGTAGTGCCGGATCCACGTACGATTCGTGCCGATAATCCGAAGCACCTCATCCGACACCGACGCCATCTTCGCGATGCTCTCGACCTCCGATTCCGACAGCTTCGGACTGCTCAACACCGCCGAGGCCACCAGTTTGTTCGGGTCGCGAATCAGGACGGTCCGCTCCTCCCTCGTACCCTTCATCGCGGTCTTGACGCGGTCGGTGATCGACATCCGGGAGATGCGCTGGGTCACGCTCTGCCGGCGCTGCTCGGGCGTCGCCGCCTCGTCCGGCGGAGGTTCGGCCGGCGCCCTGTCGATGAGCGGCGTGTCCGGATCGGAAGAAGCCGTCGCCGCCGGCTCGATCCCACGCCGCGCAAACGCGGCCCGGAGATCCTGCGACACGTCCGCGCGCGCCAGAAACGACGCGAGCCGGTCGAGCGGAATCTGATCGAGCGTCTGCTCCGCCACGGCCTGGATTTCCTGGTCCGGATCGTCCATGAGATAGATCAGGATCGCGAGCTGCTCCTGCGCGCGCGGCGCCAGATCGCCCGCAGCCGCCAGCATGCGCGTCTCACGATCCACCTCACCGCGCTTGAAGCAGTCGAGCAGAGGAGTCCTGAAATTGAAATCGCGGCCGGTGGTCATAGACAGCTTCTAAAGCCGCTGTCGCAGCAAGGCAAGCACGCGTTCATCTGTTCGGCTTTATGAGCTGTCTTGGGCGCGGACGCCGCTTGGCCGCGTAACCTCGGCACGAAGCGTGGCCTCTGGCTCGCTTTCCTCGTCTCAGGCGACGCCTCGTCACCGCTGGACGACGAGGAACCCGAACCGCAGCACGACCATCAGACCGAGCAGGATGACCGCGCCGAGGATCACCCCCCACCCGGTCCAACTCCGGACCGGCACCGCCCCGTCGCCGTCGATCGAGGACACCGTTTCCGGACGCTGCACCTCCGGAAACGAATCGAGGAAGTCCTGAACCGTGCGATCGGGATCGAGTCCGACCTCGGCGGCGTAGGATCGGACGAACGCGCGGGTGAAGACGCCGCCCGGAAGCCGCGAGACCTGGTTGCGCTCGAGCGCCTCGAGCGAGCTCACCGAAATCTTGGTCGTGGTGGCGATGTCGCGCAGAGAGACGCCGCGCCGCTCGCGTTCCTCACGCAGCGACGCGCCAAAATCGCGATTCACCGTCCCCGCCACCGCCGCACGTCCGATCTGTAACGACAAATGCGGCCAGTACCCGCATCCGCCAGTTGGGAGGCCCCATGCTAGGGCGGCGCCGGAGGCATGTCAAACACTTTCCGGGCCTGCCGCACCGTCTCGGCGAGCGCGCGTGGCCCGGCGGCATCGGCGAAGAGACCGATTGCGGCGAATCCCGCCGCGCCGATTCGAGCAATCGCCGGAAGCCGACTGAAATCGACACCCCCGATCGCCAAAACCGGCACGGCCGTTTGGCGGCACGCTTCGGCCAGTGCAGCCGTCCCGAGCGGGCCGGGCCCGGGCGGCTTGCCGCTCGGGGGAAAAATGGCGCCCAGAAGAAGGTAGTCGAGCCCGCCAGCTTCGGTTTGCCCCGCAGCCTCACCGACGCTGTGGACCGATCGACCGATCGTGAACGAAGGGGGCGCGATCGCGCGCACGCGCGACGCGGTCATCGAGTCGCTGCGAAGATGGACGCCGTGAGCGCCGCAGGCGATCGCCACGTCGACCCGCTCGTTGACCAGAAGCCTCGTAGAAGACGGGCCGACGACCGCGAGGCAGCGCGAGACGAGCTCGGCGAGCGGCCCCCCGTCGAGATCGCGCTCGCGCACTTGCACGAGATCGACGCCGGCCTCAGCGGCAACCTCGACCTGGCACACGAGGCGCTCCACCTCGGTCGGGCCATAGGCGCCGGAGAGGCGGCGGCGATCGGTGACCAGACACAGAATCGACATCCGAAGCGAAGCCTCTACTTGTGACGGGCCGCCATGATGGCGGCAAGATCCGTAAACCCCGCGTAGAGGTTCACGACCCCCAGTCCGGAGATCGCCCCTCGGACGAAATTGTTCCTGATGAGGTCGGCGACCTGCGGGAGCGTCTCGACGAAGTAGTTGCGCTCCCAGAAGGCGGACCACGGCACCAGCACGAGCAGCAGGCCCACCTCGATGAAGTAGGCGATATACACGAGTCGTCTCAGTACCGACATACCAGCAGCGGCCTACCCCTTGAGCAACCGGCTCACGCGCCTCGCCACGTCGCGATAATGCGGATCGTCCATTCTGAGCTCGATAAAGACCGCCAGCGCACGCGCGCGCTCGCCCACGCTTTCGAGCGTGTTCGCGAGGTCGTACAACAGCTCGAGCGACTGCTCGCCCGCCGGCGCCTGCCCCTCTGTGGCGCGTTCGAACCATCGAATGGCCTCCCACGCCCGCCCTCGCTCCAGCTCGATGCGACCAAGGAGCGCCGCCGCGCGAAACCGGTGCGCCGGCGCGCGGGCGGCCATCTGCAGAGCACGCGCCGCATGATCGATCTTCCCGGCCTGATAGTAGCGCTCGCCGAGATCCAGCTCGCGCGCGAGCATCTCGGCCGACTCCCGTCCCGTTGCCTCGTCTTTCAGCTCTTCGAACAGATCGTGGAGGTCGGCGAACATCGACGCGTTCTCCGCGACGGCATCCTCACGCGGCTCGTCGTCCGCGCGTGGCACATCGAGCGCGCCGCTCAAATCCAGCTCGGTCACCTCGCCGGCGCTATCCCCAGAGGGAACAGGCATCTCGGCCCCATCGGTCTCGGACGTGTCGGCGATCGGCCCCGGCCCGGAGCTCGGCGTCCCGCGATCGGGCGATGGGCGGGGCACGACCCTCAGCGGCGGGCGACCTGCAGGTTCCGGCCTAGTGGAGGGGCGACCGGGCGCTGCATTCTCCGACGGCACGGGCGCGTTCGCGGTCACCGCAGCGGCCTCATCGGCGCCAACCGAAGCAGACAAGGCGGCGTCCGCGTCGCCCAGCGCCTTGAGTGCCTGCTCGTCCAACCCAAGACTGGCCAGCAGGGCCGCGATCGTTTTCAGCTCTTCGGGTCTCGGGCGATCGGCAGGAGCACTCTGACCGGCCGCGAAGCGGCGATGCTTCTCGAGCAGGGGTCCCGCCGCATCGGGCCCCAGCGCCTCCTGCTCCGCCGCTTCCCGCAGAAGGTCGACGGCCTCGATCCGGCGGTTGCGCTTCAAGAGATGAAACGCCAGATCCTTGTAGAGGCCGGCCGCTCCGGGGCGGTCATCGATCTCCAGGAGCGCCGAGGCCGCGCGGCGCTGTGCGGGCACGTCACCCGGATCGAGCGCGCCGACTCGGACGAGCAGATGCGCCGCCATCTGTCGGTCGCCTCGGCGCCGCCGCTGCTCGGCCAGGTTCAGGAAGGCCGCCTTCGCATCCGCGACCAGCCCTTGCGCCTCGGCGATCTCGCCGCTTTTGAGGAGCGCGGTCTCGTCGTTGGGCTTGATCTTGAGAATCTTCTTGTAGAGGGCGGAGGCTTTCGGCAGGAATCCTTCCTGATGGTAGAACTCGGCGATCTTCACGTATTGGGCGATGGCGGCCTCGCGGTGCCCCTGTCGGAGCAGGTCTTCGGCTCGCCGGAGGGCGCTGGCGTGATCGATCGGCACCGGTGTGGAAGGGATCAGGCCGCGATCGACTTACTCGAGAGATTCATCGCTATGGAGCGCGTTATCGGTACGAAGCCCGATGTCGGCAACCTCGAGGACGTCGAAGAGCGACGGCGGACGAAACGATCGGCGATGGACCGGCGAGTACCCGAAGCGCGCGACGGCCTCGAGATGATCGGCGGTCGCATACCCTTTGTGGCGATCAAACCCGTAGCGCGGGTCGGTTTCGTGGAGGCGCTGCATGCAGCGATCGCGCGTGACCTTCGCCATGATCGAAGCTGCCGCGATTGACGAGCATCGGCGGTCTCCGTGGATCACGCGGCGCTGGGCCATCCAGAGGTCGGGAATCCGGAACGCGTCGACGAGCACGAGGTCGGGAAGCGGATCGAGGGCCAGCACCGCCTTCCGCATCGCCTGCAGCGAAGCCTGGTGGATGTTGACCTCGTCGATCTCGACTGGCTCGACCTCCGCGACGCTCCACGCGCTCGCCTCCGACTGAATGACGTCGAACAGCCGGTCGCGCGCCTGGGCCGAGAGCATCTTCGAATCGCGGAGCCCCGCGATGGCGCGATCCGGGTTCAAGACCACTGCGCCCGCCATCACCGGGCCCGCGAGGCACCCACGGCCGACCTCATCCACGCCCGCGACCCGAACGAAGCCCATCCTTCGACAGGCGTTCTCGATCGTCCGCATCGCGCGCACGCGCATAGGAACGGCTTAGGGCTTAAGGCTCAAGGCTCGAGGATCCCAAGCGCTCGTGCCTGAGCCCTCTAAGCCATGAGCCTTGAGCCATGTCACGCCGGGCGCTTCGCTTCCCGCATCCGCGCCGCCTTTCCTTTCAGGTTGCGCAGGTAATAGAGCTTGGCGCGCCGGACCTTGAACGATCGCACGACCTCAATCTTGTCGATGACAGGCGAATGGAGCGGAAAAATGCGCTCGACGCCTTGACCAAACGAGACCTTCCGCACGGTGAAGGAGGCGCGGAGCCCGCCCCGGTGCATCCCGATGACGATCCCCTCGAACACCTGGATCCGCTCTTTGTCGCCTTCCCGAACCTTGACGTGTACCCTGATGGTATCCCCGGATTTCATCGGCGGGCGATCGGCCAGCTGTGAGCGCTCGATTTTCTCAATCACGTGTGTCGCCATCGTTGGCTCCCTTCCGTTCCTCCAGCACCTCGCGCAGGAGCTGTTGCTCCTCGACGTCGAGCGACGCCGACTCCAGCAGCTCCGGCCGTCGCTCGAGCGTTCGGCGAATGGCTTCGCGCCGCCGCCACTGGCGAATAGCCGCGTGGTGTCCCGAGAGCAGCACCTCGGGCACCTTCAATCCTCGAAAGTCCGCCGGGCGCGTGTACTGGGAATAGTCCAGCAGCCCACGGTTGAACGACTCGGTCTCGATCGATCGCTCGTCACCCACGGCACCGGGCAGGAGCCGGATGACCGCGTCACAGACCACGAGCGCCGCCAACTCGCCGCCCGTGAGCACGTAGTCGCCTATCGAGAGCTCCTCGGTGGCGACGTGCTCGCGGACCCGTTCGTCCACGCCTTCATATCGACCGCAGATGAAGACCAGGTGCGCGAGCCCGCTCAGCCGCTGCGCCTCCGCCTGCGTGAAGCGCCGGCCCTGAGGCGAGGTCAGGACCACCGCCGACGGCTCTCCGCGGTCGCGCCTGATGCGGTCCACGGCGCCGAAGATCGGCGCCGGCTTCAGGACCATCCCGGGGCCGCCGCCGAACGCCACATCGTCCACCGAGCGGTGGCGATCCTCCGTGAAGTCACGCAGATCCCAGACGCGCGCGTCGACCCGCCCGCGCTCGACCGCCCGCCGGACGATCCCATCTCCCAGGCCGGATTCGACGAGGCGAGGGAAGATGGTGATGATGTCGAGCTTCACTAGCCGTGCTCGCACGTCTGAAAAAGCGTACGGACCTCAACTTGGCCGTGCGAGCCCGGCTTAGCCGGCGGCCGCGGAAGCGGCCGCCGGGTCTAGTAACGAAGCGAAGCTTCGTTACTTCAGCTCGAGCAGACCCTCCGGCGGATCGACCAGGATCCGGCGGCCGATCGTGTCGATGCTGACGCAGATCTCGTCGACGAGCGGGATCAGAATCTCTGCGCCCGCGCGCTCGACGACCAACCGGCTCCCACCGATCGGGCCTTCGACCGCGGTGACGCGGCCGACCGCACGCCCGTCCTTCGTTTCGACCTCGCAGCCGACGAGCTCGTGTCGATAGAACAGACGATCGGGGAGGACCGCAATCTCCGACTCGAGAACCTTCAGCTCCGCTCCGGCCAGCGCCTCCGCGTCGTTCATGGTGTCGATGCCGGCGAACCGCACCACGGGACGCTCTTTGTGGAACCGGACCGTCGCAATCGTGAGCGCCGACGTGCGTCCGTCGCGCATCTTGGCGAACAGGCGGCGATCGGGCCGGAACCGCTCCTCGACGAAGTCGCTCTCCGGATTGACGATGACTTCGCCGCGGTTGCCGTGGGCGCGAGCCACGACGCCGACCAGCACGAGGGCGTTCCAGTCGGGAGGCTGGTTCAGTACCCCCCTCCGAGCTCGTGAAACTCGACCGACACCCGCTGTCCGTCGCGCTCCGCGACCGCCGCTACCAGCGTGCGGACGGCATCAGCCGTCCGGCCCTGCCGTCCGATCATGCGGCCGAGATCGTTCGGCGCGACCAGGACGTCGAGGACCGTGATGCCCCGATGCTCGCTCTCATCGACGCGGACGAGCTCCGGCGCGTCCACCAGGTGACGGGCCAGCACTTCAAGGAGCTTGTGGGAGTGAACGGGCTTCGTCACGACTCGCTCGCCTCACGCGCAGACGGTTCGCCGCCAACTTCAGCGGGCGCCGCGGCCTTTGCCGTCTGGTCCGCGCCGTTGGCCCGCACCGGGGCCGGCTCGTCAGGACTCACGTGTCGCGCCAGGAGCGTTCGGACCGTGTCGCTCGGCCGCGCCCCGGCCTTGATCCAGTGATCGAACCGCTCGCGATTCACCCTGACGCGGGCCGGCTGCGACCTCGGGTTATAGTGCCCAAGAATCTCAACGAACCGGCTGTCGCGCGCGCTGCGGGAATCAGCCACCACGAGCCGGAAGAACGGCCGCTTCTTCGATCCCATCCGAGCAAGACGAATAGCCAGCATCTACATTCCCATCCTTTTGTCGAACGACTTCATGGCCCGCCTGGCATTCAGGGCGTTCCGCATGCGCTTGCCGCGATGGCCGCCCTGCGCCGCCAGCCCCCCGAGGCTCTTGAGCATCTTTCGCATCTGCATGAACTGCCGCAGGAGCTGATTCACCTCTTCGACCGAGGTGCCGCTGCCGCGGGCGATCCGGCGCCGGCGGCTGCCGTCAATCACCCGAGAGTTTCGCCGCTCACGCGGCGTCATCGAGTCGATGATCGCCTCGACCCGCTTGAGCTGCTGCTCGTCCGGCTTCTGATCGGCGAGCGGCTTCAAGTTGCCCAGGCCGGGCAGCATGCCGAGAATCTGCTCGAGGGGACCCATCCGTCGAATCGCCCGAAGCTCGGTCCGGAAATCTTCCAGCGTGAAATCATCGGACCGGATCTTTTGCTCGAGCCGCTCGGCCTCTTCCCGATCAACGACCTGCTCGGCGCGCTCGATGAGCGAGAGCACGTCCCCCATGCCCAGCAGTCGGGAGACGATCCCCTCGGCCCTGAACGGCTCCAGGTCCTCGATGCGCTCCCCGCTCCCGACAAACGCGATCGGCACGCCGACGACCGCGACGACCGAGAGGGCCGCCCCACCGCGCGCGTCGCCATCCAGCTTGCTCAACACCACTCCGCTGACGCCAATTCGACGATTGAACTCGCCAGCGCTCTTGATCGCGTCCTGTCCGGTCATCGCGTCGGCGACATACAACAGATCGGACGGTTCGAGGACCGCCTTGATCGCCTCGAGCTCGTGCATCAGCTCGTCATCGATGTGCAGCCGCCCCGCCGTGTCGACGATCACGACGTCGAAGCCCAGATTGCGCGCCTCGGCGACGGCACCCGACGCGCGGCGAACGGGGTCCAGGTCGCCGGGCGGATCGTACACGCGGGCGCCGACCTTCTCCGACAGCGCCGTCAACTGCTGGATCGCCGCCGGACGCCTGACGTCGGTCGACGTCAGCATCGGATGCCGACCTTGCCGCTGCAGCCAGCGGGCCAGCTTGGCCGCAGTGGTCGTCTTCCCGGAGCCCTGAAGGCCGAGGAGCAGCACGACGCGCGGCGTCCTTGAGGTCGGCCGCAGCCCGCCGCCCGCGTCGCCGAACAGCGCGATGAGCTCGTCCCGGACGATCCGGATGACCTGCTGTCCCGGCGTGAGGCTCTTCATCACGTCCTGCCCCATCGCCCGATCGCGCACGCGGTCGATGAAGGCCTTGACGACCTTGAAGTTGACGTCGGCTTCGAGCAGCGCCAGACGGATCGCGCGGAGCGCCAGCTCCACGGTCGCTTCGGTCAGACGGGCCTCGCCGCGCAACGAACGAAAGACGTCTTGGAGACGCGCGCTGAGAGACTCGAACATCTTGTCGATCTTCGTTCTTCCGGCTTCAGCCCGAAGGACTTCCGCCTAAAAGGCGGAAGTCACACTGTCGTCGTAAGAGGCTGCAAAGCAAACACTTATCGTAGCCCTGCGATCGCGGCGCTGTCAAACGGACGAGAGCTTGTGCCCGAGTTTGTCCTTCTTCGTCTTCAGGTAGCGCTTCGTGAATTCCGAGGCCGGGATTTCCAGGGGCACTGACTCGGAGACGGACAGGCCGTAGCCTTCGAGGCCGACGAACTTGCGCGGGTTGTTCGTGAGGAGACGCATACTGCGGACGCCGAGGTCGCGCAGAATCTGCGCGCCAATCCCATAGTCTCGCTGATCGGGCTTGAACCCGAGCCGCTCGTTCGCCTCGACGGTATCGAAGCCCTGGTCTTGCAATTCGTAGGCGCGGATCTTGTTCGCCAGCCCGATCCCTCGCCCTTCCTGGTTCAGATACAACAGCACTCCCCGCTCTTCCATGGCGACGCGCCGCATGGCGCTTTTGAGCTGCTCGCCGCAGTCACAGCGCGCCGAATGAAAGACGTCGCCGGTGAGACACCGCGAATGCACGCGCACCAGGATTGCGCGTCCGTCGCCGATGTCGCCCCGCACCAGCGCGACGTGCGTTTCACCGTCGATGACGCTCTGGTAGGCCACGATACGGAAGATGCCGAATTCCGTGGGCAGATCGGCCGCCGCGACCTTCTTCACCAACCCCTCGGTCTGCATGCGGTACTTGATGAGGTCGGCGATCGTGATCATCAGGAGCCCGTGCCGCCTCGAGAACCGCGTGAGCTCCGGCACGCGGGCCATCGTGCCGTCGTTGTTCGTGATCTCGCAGATCACGCCGGCCGGATACAGGCCCGCAATCCGCGCCAGATCGACGCCGGCCTCGGTTTGGCCGGCGCGCACCAGCACGCCGCCGCTGCGGGCGCGGAGCGGAAACACGTGTCCCGGGCGCGCGAGATCGGACGGTTTGGTTGCGGGATCGATCGCCGCTCGAACCGTCGCGCATCGATCGGCCGCGGAAATCCCCGTCGTCGTGCTGCCCTTCGCGTCGATCGAGATGCAGAACGCGGTCTCGTATCGCGCGGTGTTCTGGTTGACCATGAGCGGGAGCTCGAGCTCTTCGAGCCGCTCGGGCGTCATGGCGATGCAAATCAGCCCCCGCCCGTAGCGCGCCATGAAGTTGATGGCGTCGGGCGTCACCTTGTCGGCGGCGATCGTCAGGTCGCCTTCGTTCTCCCGATCCTCGTCGTCCACCACGATGACCATCCGACCGGCGCGGATGGCCTCGATGGCGTCGTCGATCGGCGCGAAGGGGGACCGGGGTCGGCGCGAGCCTTTGGCGATCTTCAGTTTCCGGTTCATCGTCATCATTATTTGATTCGCGTGGGGCGCCGCTCCGATCTAGCCGAGACTTCCCACTGGGCTTCGCGGCGGCTCATGGTTTGATGCGGCGACCCCTGGATCCCCGTTGGCCCCACGCGCTGCCGTCGCTCACGCTCCGGATCTTGATTGCAGCGCTCTTGCATCTATTCTAGCGTTAGACCTCGCCTTTGCGGGCGTCGAGGGCCCGGAGCACGTACTTGCCCAGCACGTCACATTCCAGATTCACGTCGTCGCCCGTCGCCCGCGCGTGCAGGTTCGTGTGCTGCCAGGTGTAGGGCACAATCTGCACATCAAAGTCATCGGACGACAGCCGCGCCACCGTCAGGCTGATCCCGTCGACGGCGACCGACCCTTTTACGATGATCAAGGCGCGGAGCGCGGGCGGATAGGCGACCCGCAGCCAGTAGAACTCCCCGTCGCTCGACAGCTCCTTGATGCGGCCGGTTCCGTCGACGTGGCCCAGCACGAAATGTCCGCCCATTCGCGAATCGGCCCTGACCGGGCGTTCCAGATTCACGACCGTGCCTGCCTGAAGCCGCCCCAGGTTCGTGATGCGGGCGGTTTCAGGCCCGACCTTCGTGACGATCGCGCCATCCTCGCATCCCGCCACCGTCAGGCAGACCCCGTTCACGGCCAGGCTGTCACCCGCGGCGAGACCCTGCGCGAGCGGCGTCCGGATGGCGAGCTCGTGCCCGCCTGGCGCGCTCACCAGCCGCGCGACCGTCCCGAGCTCCTCAATGAGACCGGTGAACATCACCCTGTATGACCGTATCCGGGCCGCACGAGAACGCCTCAACGTTCTCGAGATCCGCCACCGTGAACTGCCGACCGTCGAGGAACGGCACGCCTTCCGATCCGAGCACAACAGGCGCGATGTAGAGGTGAACGGCGTCCACGACGTCCGCGTCCCAGGCCGCGGTCTGAAGCGCCGCTCCGCCTTCCAGCAGCAGTGAATTCACCTCGAATTCTCGAAGCGCGCGAAAACCGGACACCAGGTCGTCTCCATCGAATGCCCTCACGTGCACGCCCCGCTCGGTGAGTCGGGCCGCGCGATCGGAGTCGAGCTGGGCCGCAGTGGTCAGCACGACGACGGGGCCGTTCTCCAGGGTCGCCACCACGCGAGCGCTCGGCGGCGTCCGGAGGCGACGATCGCAGATGGCGCGCACCAGCGGGCGCGCGCGGTAGACCTCGCGCGCCGTGAGCAGGGGGTCGTCGATCAGCACCGTGCCGGAGCCCACGGCGATCGCGTCGACTTCCGCCCTCGTCATCTGCGCGACGCGATCGGCCGGAGGCGAAGTGAGCTTCGTGCGGCGGCCGGGTGCGGCGGCCATACGCCCGTCGAGGCTGGTGGCGGCTTTCAGGATGATGAACGGACGGCGCTCCGTCATTGCGGTGAAGAACCCCCGGTTCAACTTTCGGGCCTCGGCGGATCGAACCCCCACGCTCACATCCACGTCGTGAGCCTCGAGATACCGAACGCCCCCGCCGCGTACCCGTGGATCGGGATCTTCGATCGCCGCCACGACGCGCGCGACCCCGGCCGCCACGATCCGGTCGACGCACGGGCCTGTTCGACCGTGATGGCAGCAGGGTTCGAGCGTGCAGTACAACGTCGAACCGCGGGCCCGCTCACCGGCCGCCGCCAACGCCAGGGCCTCGGCATGGGGCTCGCCGGATCGCTCGTGATGGGCGCTCCCCACGACCACGCCTTCCGGCGTGACGACGACCGCGCCGACCAGCGGATTCGGCGCCGTGCGCCCGCAGCCGCGCCGGGCGACGAGCAACGCCCGCTCCATGTAATCGGTGTCGGTCACCATGTGTGCTCGAACAGCGCGTCGACGTATTCCTGCGGGGAGAACGGAATCAAATCGTCGATGCCCTCGCCCACGCCGGCGTACCGGATCGGCAGCTTCAGATCCTGAGCGATCGCCACCGCCACGCCGCCCTTCGCCGTGCCATCGAGCTTGGCGAGAACGATGCCGTTCACGCCCGCCGCGTGCATGAACTCGCGGGCCTGCGTAATCCCGTTCTGCCCAACCGTCGCGTCGAGGACGAGCAGCACGTCGTGCGGCGCGCCTTCCACTTCCCGGGCCGCGATGCGCCGGATCTTCTGAAGCTCGCTCATCAGATTCACGCGGGTGTGCAGACGTCCGGCCGTGTCCACGATGATGGGATCGCGGCCCTTCGCCTTGGCGGAGGCAATCGCGTCGTACACCACGGCCGCCGGGTCGGCGCCTGCCCTCGCGCGGACGATGTCGACGCCCGCGCGACGTGCCCAGACGTCGAGCTGCTCGACTGCGGCCGCCCGAAACGTGTCGGCCGCGCAAATCAGCGGACGCGCGCCGGACGTCCTGGCGAGATTCGCCAGCTTCCCCACCGTCGTGGTTTTCCCCGTGCCGTTGACACCGACGACGAGCACGACGCGCGGCGTGTGACCGTTGACGAGAGGCGGGCTGGCCGCGTCAAGGATCGCCCGGATTTCGTGCTTGACGAGATCCCTGAGACTCTCGGTCCGATCGGTCGTCGTCCGAAGCGTCTCGACGATGCGCGCCGTGGCACTCACGCCGACGTCAGCCGAGATGAGCAGTTCCTCGATCTCCTCGAGCGTGCCCGCCTCGATCGGCTGGCCGCGTCGCTCGGGCGCATCGGCCGATTCGACGACCGCGTCGAACCGGCGAACCAGCTGCTCCTTGGTTCGCGCCAGACCCTGGCGTAGTCGATCGAAGAACCCCATCAGCCGATCCTATCAAGGGCGTCCGCTTCGGCGCGCTGCGGCCGAAGCATCAGCCGCTCGACCGCGGCGGCTGGCGCCTGACGCCCCGCGAGCACCTCGGCCATCTGCGCCGCGATCGGCAGCTCCACGCCGTGCCGGGCTCCGAGCGCCAGCGCCGCCGACGTGGTCCGAACGCCTTCGGCCACCATCCTCATGCCGGCCAGCACGTCCCCGAGCGCGCGTCCGCGTGCCAGCTCGATGCCGACGTGCCGGTTCCGGCTCAAGTCCCCCGTGCACGTGAGCACGAGATCGCCAAGACCCGCGAGCCCTGACAGCGTGTCGCGCCGCGCGCCCTGCGCGCACGCGAGCCGGGTGATTTCCACGAGGCCGCGGGTGATGAGCGCCGCCAACGCGTTGTGGCCGAGCCCGAGTCCTTCCACAACCCCCGCGGCGATCGCGATGACATTCTTGAGCGCTCCGCCGATTTCCACGCCGACCACATCGTCGCTGCCATAGAGGCGAAGCGAGTGCCCGCGAAACTCTGCCTGCACACGTTCCGCGGCGTCCGCCGAACTGGAAGCCGCCACAACGGCGGTTGGAAGCTGACGGACCACCTCCAGCGCGAAGCTGGGACCGGACAGCACCACCACCGGGCAGCCAGCTGGCGCCTCCTCGAGAATCACTTCCGACATGCGCTGCCAGGTGTCGAGCTCCAGCCCCTTCGTTGCGCTGACGATGATGGTCGACGATCGCAGGAGGGGCGCGGCGAGCCGGAGGACGCTTCGAGCGCCGTGGGTCGGCACCGCCGACACCACGAAATCCGCGGAGGTCAGCGCGCGATCCAGATCATGGGTGACGGCGATGTCCGACGGCAACCTGACCTCCGGCAGGTAGACGGCATTGGCGCGTCGATCGTGCATCTCGGCGACGAGCGCCGGATTGCGACCCCACAAACGCACCTCGTGACCGCCACGCGCGAGATGCACCGCCAGGGCGGTTCCCCAACTGCCCGCGCCGAGGATGCCGATTCGGCTCATCTCACGCCCTGCCCCAGCCGTCGCTCGGTGCCGGCCATCAGCCGACCGAGATTCTCGCGATGACGATGAAGAATCAGGAAGCCCGCGATGAATGCCGCCACGACGGCGGACGGTGCCGCGTTGGTCCAGTACGCCACGGGGCCCAGCGCCAGGCTGGCTACGAGCGATCCCAGCGACACGTATCGCGTGATCCAGGTTGTGACGACAAAGGCCACGCCGGCCACGACCGTCGCGGCCGGCGCGAGGATCGCGAACACACCGCACGTCGTCGCGACCCCCTTTCCGCCACGGAACCGCAGCCACACGGGGAACACATGGCCGACGATCGAGGCCACGCCGGCCGCCGCCGACACGGCCAGGTCCGCGGGCCCAGCGGGAGCCTGGCTTCCGAAGCGACCGGCGAGGAGCACCGCCGACACGCCTTTCGCAACGTCGAGCGCCATGACGCTCACGCCCAGGCGCGTACCAGCCGACCGCAACACGTTGGCCGCGCCGGGATTGCCGCTCCCGAGCCGGCGCACGTCGACGCCGGCGGCGCGCCGCGGCAGCAGCAGCGCGAACGGAATCGATCCGATCACGTAGCCAAGGGCTAAAGCCAGAAGCATCATTTCTTGCACACAACCCCTCGATTCATCACACTTGGTTACTCAGGGGCGACATTACGATCGGCACGTAGGTTGGCCCTTTCGGCGACAGGCGACTCTGGTACAGCGTCACGTGCGTGACGCGACTCATGCGGGGCTCGAACCCTGCGCCGGCCAGCAGGGCGCGAAGAGCCGCGCTTCCTCGCTCGCGAACGCGGCCCAGGGTCAGGTGCGCCGCAAACGGACGATTCTCCTTCTCGAGGCCGAACGGCGCCAACCGATCTTCCACCAATCGACTCACGCGCGCCAGCGAGTCGGCGCCACGCGTGATGCCGATCCACATAACCCGCGGAGATCCCGAGGGCGGGAACATGCCGACGCCGCCGAGCTCGAGGTCGAAGGACGGAACCGGGTACGCGGGCTCGAGAGCGCGCTGGATGTCGCTCGCCACCTGGTCGTCGACTTCCCCGATAAAGCGGAGCGTCAGGTGCATCCGTTCGCCCGTGACCCAGCCGATCCGGGGCGCTGGCCGGATCGTCGCCTCGATCTTCCGAGCCAGGTTCGTGGTGAGCCGAACTGCCGCCTGCCGGCTCGCCTCGTCGAGATCGACCGCCACGAAGAGTCTCATCTGAAGAAATGAGAAGTCAGAAGTCCTACTTCTCACTTCGTAATGTCCGCCGAACAAGGTCCAGCGCGGCCTGCGCCGCCTGGGACTTGATCATGTCGCGCGAACCCGGAAACCGGAAGCGCCGGACGACCGGCTCGCCGGTCCGTACGGCCGCGACGAAGACCGTGCCGACCGGCTTTTCCTCGCGTCCGCCACCTGGCCCCGCGATGCCGGTAATGGCGACACCCATGTCGACGCCCGCGCGATCGCGGATGCCGCGCGCCATCTCGAGTGCCACCTCCTCGCTGACCGCGCCGTGCGTCTCGATGAGCGTCGCCGGCACGCCAAGCAGCTCGACTTTCGATCGGTTGCTGTAGCACACGATGCCCCGTTCGACGTAGTCGGAGCTTCCGGGCACGTCGGTCAGCCGCGACGTCGTCAACCCGCCGGTGCAGGACTCGGCGAGCGCGAGGCGAATGTGCCGATCGCGCAGCAGCGCGCCTACGACCTGCTCCAGCGTTCTACCATCGACGCTGAACACGTCCGCTCCGAGGACATCCATCAGCTCGCGTACGGCCCGCTCCAGTCGGGCCGATGCGGCTGTCACATCATCCGACAGCGTTGTCAGGTGCAGCTCGATCTGGCCGGGGCTCGCGAGAATCGTCGTGGAGATCGCGTCGGGGCCCCGGCTCCAGCGGCCGTACACCGGCTGGGCCACCTCCTCGACGTGCGACTCGGTCCGGCCGGTGACGCGCAGGATGCGGCGAAGAAGCTTCACGCCGCCGGACCGCGGCTCCAGATGATGACGAAGCGCGATCTCGAGCATCGGCTTCATCTCGCGCGGCGGACCGGGGAGCAGCACCACCAGCTTGTCGCCGCGCTCAAGAATGAGGCCCGGCGCCGTGCCGTTCGGGTTGTCCAGGACCTTCGCGCCGCGTGGGACCATCGCCTGGCGCCGATTGATGTCCGGCATCCGCAGGCCCCGGCGCTCGAAGCGGCCGCGGATCCGGTTCGCGATCGATGGGTCTTCCTCGAGCGGCAGCTGCAGGACGTCGGCCACCACTTCACGCGTCAGATCGTCGTCGGTCGGCCCGAGCCCACCGGTCAGCACGATCAGATCCGCACGCTCCAGCGCCTGAACGAAAAGCGCCTGCAAGTCACCGCGATCGTCGCCGACGACCGCCTTCGTGCGGACGTCGATGCCGATGTCGTTCAATCGCTCGGTGATCGCCAGCGAGTTCGTGTCGAGCCGGTGCGGCGTCAGCAGCTCGGTGCCGACGGCGATGATCTCAGCCTTCCGCAGCATTACCAGCCCCAAGCGGATCCGAGCCACGCGAAGACCCGAACCACCAGATTCGCGTAGACGGCCGCCATCGCATCGTCAGCCATGATCCCGGCACCGCCAGGGAGGCGCTCGAGCCGCGCGGAGGGGAACGGCTTGATGATGTCGAAGAGGCGGAACACCAAGAACCCGACGCCCGCGACCGACCATCCAGCCGGAACGAACGCCAGCGTGATCAGCATGCCGGCGACCTCGTCGATCACGATGGGCCCAGGATCGATCGCCCCGAAGTGGCGCTCCGCGATCGTGCCGCTCCACACGCCGGCGACCAGGAGCACGCCGACCATGGCGGGCAACAGCTGATCCTGGCCGGCGACGTGCAGGATCCAGTACACGACCAGCCCCGCCATCGAGCCAACCGTTCCGGGGGCAATCGGAAAGAAGCCGATGTAGCCGAAGGTGCAGACGAGGATGGCGACCCGCGTCATCGCGTCGGGCCGCTGGCTGGTCGTCACGGTTGGGAGCGCGCCGGAATCGACCGGATCAGGCTGCCGCGACCTTGATGACACGGGTGTGGGTCAGCCGATCGTGCAGCGCGCGGCGATCTTCGTCGAAAAACGCGGGAATGAACCCGAGCCCCAAGGGCACGACCGACACGAGGTACGCCAGCGTTCGAAGCAACGCCCGGCTGAACTCCACGGCCCGGTCTCCTTCGCCGACGACGCGGACGCCAGTCGTCATCTTGCCGACGGTCTGCCCACCGGCAGCGGTGAATGCCGCGAGGTATCCGCCGTTGAGCAGAAGAAAGAACCCGAGTATCGGCAGAAGCGGCAGCGTCGGCAGCTCGGCAAGGCCGAGGCGAGACAGCCGCAATGTGAAGTACACCACGCTCGCGTCGATGACCACGATGAGGAGCACATCGATGGCCGCTGCCAGAAGACGCGGCCCCGGATCGGCGGGCTCGGCCATCTGATGGGACAGCGCAGGCTCGGCATGCCACGACGGTTCCCACGCCGGCCCGGAATCCGCGTCTTCCAGGTCGAGCTCGCGCGCAGGGGGCGCGGCACGGGGACGAAGGCGCGGCGGCTGGGGCGCCTGACGCCGGACCGAGAGCGGGGGGCGCGGCGTCGCTGACGGCCTGACGAGTGGCGCATCATCGCTCTCTCCGGCTTTGTCGGTAAAGAGCGGCAGCTCGGTGGTCGAGCGTGGCGGTTCAGGCGCGCCGATGATGCGGTCGAGGTCGATCGGACGTGAAGAGGGTCTGACGACCGGGAGATCGTCGACATCGTCAGCGACAGGGTCGGACCTTTCCGGCCGCTCGCTCGTCAGATCAGCCAGCGAGAATTCGTAACCGCAATTGCGACACCGGTCGCCCTCCTCGAAGCCGACGTAGCCGCATTTCGGGCACTTCATGCCGATGGCGGCAAGGGCGGCGGGCCCTTCAAGAGCACCTGCTGGATTTCGGCGCGTAGCCGCTCGGCCTGCAGCCACAGCGTGTCAGTGCGGGGGATCGCGTCGAGCGCCCGCAGCGCGTCGCGAAGGTGGCCGTCGGAGTAGAGCTGACGCGCGCGCGCGAGGATCAGCTCTGCGGGTCTCACGAGAGGCACCGATTCCCCCGCGTCGGGTGCCGCCACGACGCGCTCCGTTCCGACTCGCAGCCACGGGATGTCGAACCAGACATACCGCTGCACGTGATCCCAGTAGGTGAACCCGAGGGCCGCGACCGCGACCAGCAAGGCGGCCAGCAGGAACAGTCCGGCGACGCGGCTGCGCTTGGTGGCGGGCGCGGGACGCTTGACGATGCCCCCCGCCTCCCGCGTGCCGGGCCGCAGGGGGCTGTCGGCGGTCAGGATGCCTCCGGCCTCGAGCCGATCGAGGCGGTCGAGACACGCCTGCGCGAGCTCGTTGGTCCCGCCGCGCTGGACGACGGCTGTCAGCTGGCGCCGGGCCTGCTCCTTGTCGCCGCGGTTGAAGGCGGCCAGACCTGCATGCAGCATCTCGTCGAGCTCACGCAGCTGCTCCGCTTGCGCGCTGCGGGCCCGATCGATATAGGCACGGGCCCGCGCATGTCCACGATCCAGGAACAGCACGCGCGTCCAGATGTGCGCGGCTTCTTCGTAATGACCGGAAAAATAGCGATCGAGTCCCGTGAGCAGCAGCTCCTCGACACGCGCCTCGCGCTCGGCCGCGCTCAACGGCTCCGGCGTGTCTTTCAGATCGGTGCGGACCGGATCGGTCATGAGGTGGGAACGAATGCCCGGGAGATTATACCTCCTCTCCTTCGCGTTCGGCCTGCCGGGCTGGCGCGATCCCGAGCGATCGCATCTTGCGGTACAGATTGCTGCGCTCGACGCCGAGGGCCTCGGCGGTCCGGGAGATGTTGCCCTGCTGGGACGCCAGCGCGCGCAGGATGAAGTCCCGCTCGAATCGGTTCCGCGCCTCCTGAAGCGTGACGAGCTCGATCGGCGCGCCCGAGGTCTCCGAGTCGATCGCCAGGCCACCATCCAGGAAGAGGAGATCGCGCGCCGTGATGCGATCGCCCGGCACCATGATGATGAGACGCTCGATGACGTTGCGCAGCTCGCGCACGTTGCCCGGCCACCAGGCGTGCTGGAGCCTCGAGACGGCCGTCTCGTCGAAGGTCTTCAGCCGCCGGCCGTATTCCCGCGCGAACTCCGCCATGAAGTGATCGGCGAGCAGCGGGATGTCTTCCTGCCGATCGCGGAGCGGCGGCACGAAGATCGGGATCACGTTGAGGCGGAAGTACAGGTCCTCGCGAAACCGGCCGGCGCGAATCTCGGCCGGCAGATCCTTGTTGGTGGCTACGAGCACGCGCACGTCCGTCCGGACGCTCGACGCGCCGCCGACCGGCTGCACGACCTGCTCCTGGAGAACGCGCAGCACTTTCGCCTGCGTCTTCAGGCTCATATCGCCGATCTCGTCCAGGAAGAGCGTCCCGCCGTCGGCCAGCTCGAACTTGCCGCGCCGGTCCGCGATCGCGCCGGTGAAGGCGCCCCGCACGTGGCCGAACAGCTCGCTCTCGATCAGCTCTTCGGGGATCGCCGCGCAGTTGACCTCCACGAACGGCCCCGTCCGCCGCTTGCTGGTCGTGTGAATCGTCCGCGCGACCAGCTCCTTGCCGGTGCCGTTCTCGCCGTAGATCAGCACGCGGCCGTTCGTGGGCGCCGCCATCGCGACCTGCTCGCGAAGCTGGTGCATCGCGTAGCTTTCCCCGACCATCACGAGCTCGCGGTCGACGCGCGCCCGCAGAGCGCGGTTCTCCACCTCGAGGCGGCGCTGCCTGAGCGCGTTGCGGACGACCAGGACCGTCTTTTCCAGCGAGAGCGGCTTCTCGACGAAGTCGAACGCGCCCATCTTGATCGCCCGTACCGCCGACTCGATGTTGCCGTGCCCCGAAATCATGACGACTTCGCTGTCGGCGCGCCGCTCCCGCAGGCGGGCCAATGTCGTCAGGCCGTCGATGCCCGGCAGCCAGACGTCGAGCAGCACCACCTCGAAGCTTCCGCGCGTGATCCGCTCGAGGCAGGCTTCGCCGCTCTCGACCGCCTCGACCGCGTAGCCCTCGTCACGCAGCACCCCGGCGAGCGAGCTGCGCACGCCCGGTTCGTCGTCCACGATCAGGATGGTTGGACGCACAGAACCCTCACCAGGCGAATTGAGAAGTCGGAAGTTCGAAGTGAGAAAAAAACACCGGCGGTCTTGAATTGCTTCTCATTTCTGAATTCTCAATTCTCACTTCCGTGTCACAGCGGCAACTCGATCGTGAACCGCGTGCCGTGGGGCACGTTGTCCGCGACCTCGATCGTCCCGCCGTGCTCGGAGACGATGCGCCGGACAATCGCCAGGCCGAGGCCGCTGCCCCGCCGCTTGGTCGAGTAGTACGGCATGAACAGCTTGTCCCGATCAGCCGCCGGGATGCCCGGCCCGTCGTCGGCGACGATGATGCGCGCGAGCCCGTGGGCGGCGTCGTGCGCCGTCTCGATCCAGATCGTGCCCTTCCGGTTCATCGCCTCCACGGCGTTGTCGACCAGGTTGATCAGGACGCGGCGGATCTGCTCGGGGTCGATCCGCACCGGCGGAAGCTCCGGATCGAAGGTGGAGACCAAGGTGATCTGCTGGAAGAGCCCGTTGTACAGGGCCAGGGATTCGCGGAGCAGTTCCCGGACGTCGACGGCGGCACGCCGCGGAGCGGGCATGCGGGCGAACTGGGAGAACTCGTCGACCAGCCCTTTCAGCGATTCGACCTCGCCGACGATGGTGCTGGTGCACTCGTCGACGAGCGCGCGCGTCGCGTCCGGCGCCCCGCCGAAGTGGCGCTTGAGCCGTTCGGCCGAGAGCTGAATGGGGGTGAGCGGGTTCTTGATCTCGTGGGCGAGCCGCCTCGCCACCTCCCGCCACGCCGCGACCTTCTGCGATCGGATGAGCGGCGTGATGTCGTCGAAGACCAGCACGCGGCCTTCGGGCCGGCCGTCCTCGCCGTGCAGCGTGGTCACCATCGCCGCGAGGTGCAGCTCGCGCCCGTCCTGCGTCAGGGCGATCTCTTCGGCCAGCGGTTCGCCTTTCAGGTGGCCGTCGCCGTTCAGGAGTTTCTGCAACGGCTCGAGATCCGCCCGCCCGAACACCTCGGTGGCGGGCTTCCCCACCGCCGATTCGTCGAGCCCGAGCAGGCGGCCCGCGGCGCCGTTGACGGTACCGACGCGGTCATGCGCGTCAATCGAGATGACCCCGGTGGCGATTCGCTGCAGGATGGTCTCGATGTAGCGCCGGCGGGTCTCGACCTCCTGGTGCTTGCGTTGCACGTCGATCGCCGACCGTTCGAGCCGCCGACGGCTGACGCTCAGCTCGCCCGCCATCGTGTTGAACGCGTCCACGAGGCCGCCGAACTCGTCGGTCGTCTCGCGCTCGACCCGGTGATCCAGATGGCCGGCGCCGATCTCCCGCGCGGCGGCCGCGAGCGTCTGGATCGGCTTGGTGATCCGCTTCGCGATGTACAGCCCCATCCAGGTGGCGCCCACGAGGATCATGAGCGTCAGCATCAGGAAAAACGACAGATAGACGCCGGTGAGCGGACCCTTCAGCACGCGGAGCTGCATGTACGCTTCGTACGCGTCCGTCATCCGCCGCGGCCGCGTCGCGACGTCGCCCGTCAGGTAGTCGCTGGCGACGACCACACCCGTGATGCGTCCGGTCGCCCCCCGAATGGGGGACGCGACCCTGATGAGCTCGCCCCCGCGCCCGATCGGCTCGAGGATCGGGTCGGCCGGCCCCTGGACCGCATGTGCGGCCAGGCGGTCGGCCGACGCGCGGTCGGACGCGTCCCGGGGCAGCGTGGAGGCGGCCACTTCGAGGAGCGAGACGACCTCGGCCCGTCCGTTCGCGGTTGGCACCACGCGATAGATCTCCACCAGACCGACACGCTGCGCCTTGACCTCGGGGTCGACGAGGTCCTGGATGCGCCTGAGGTCGACGCTGGCGAGATCGAGCGCCGACAAGGTGCCGGCGATCCGCCGCGCGTGATCCTGCGCGAGCTGTTGGCGCTCGTGGTAGTAGTCGCTCGCGAGCTGGTTGGCCGACGCCAGGATCTCGTCCATCGGCGCGTTGAACCACCGCTCGACGCTGGTGCGGATGATCTCGCCGCCCACCAGCAGGACGAGCACCGAGGGAATCAGCGTCATCCCCAGGAGCGCCGCCACCAGCTTCGAGCGAAACTTGGCGAACGGCAGCGCCCGTCGGCGCTCGACGAGCAGCTTGATGAGGTTGCGCGCAAGCACGAAGAAGAGCGCCACCACCATCGTGAGATCGGCCATCGACAGCGCGTAGAGCACGAACTCGGACAGGAAATCCGGCGTGAAGAACGTGGCCGATCGATTGGCGAGCGTCAGCGTGCCGATGAGCACGCCGAGCAGCAGGAGGATGCCGAGGGAAATGAGCAGCGGGCTGTCGCGGAGCGGCTTGCGTGCCTTCGACCTCGGACCGGCCGAGACGGCAGGACGCGCGCGCCGGTTCCGCGGCAGGGCGGGAGCCGACACGCTCGCCGGCGACCGATTCGCGTCGGGCAGGATGCTGGGCATGGCCCGTTCAGCCGTCGCAGATCGCCTGCAGGATCGTCACGGGATGAAGGTGAACTTCGCGTAGCCCGAGGCGGAGCTCCGATCCCAGGGCCAGAAGAACAACCAGCCGACGCGCGGGCGGGTCTGGAGGCGCACTCGGATGTAGTACTCGCCGTTGGGCTCGAGCTGCGTCGTGTTGAACAGCGGCAGCCGCTCGAAACTCGTCAGAGACTTCGCCACCACCCCCTCGTCGTTGGTGACGTTGCTGGCCTCTATGCGGCCGTCGATGAGGAGCGACAGCTTGTGCTGACGCGTGAGGTTGTCGTACTGCACCCCGGCGGTCACGGTCGCCGACGTGATCGTCCGGTCGAACCAGAACGACAGCCCTCGCCGCAGCTCGACCTCGTACGTGAAGGTGGTCGGCAGCCCGCTGTGGACCGCCGCTTTCATGTCGGCGTTGAACCCCGATGGCATCTCGAACGAGACCAAGACCCGGCCCTCGCGGGTCAGAGGGGTGACCCGGATGTCGCCCGCCGCGGTCAGCGCCGTCACCGACAACAGCCCGACGAGCCAGGTGAGGTGGGCGCGCGTCATTCCTTCGCGTCGAGCAGACCTTTCAGCTCGCTCATGAATTCCCCGATGTCGCGGAAGTGCCGGTACACGGAAGCAAACCGCACGTACGCGACCTTGTCAAGGCGCTTCAACTCCTGCATCACGAACTGGCCGATCTCCGCCGTTGCGATCTCCCGGTCCGGCCGTTCCTGGAGGGCCGCCTCCACCTTGTCGGCAATCGCTTCGAGCGCGGAGACGGTGACCGGCCGCTTCTCGCACGCCTTGAGCAGCCCGGCGATCAGCTTTTGCCGCTCGAAGCGCTCGCGGCTCCCGTCTTTCTTGACCACCATGTACGGGATCTCATCGATCCGCTCGTAGCTCGTGAAGCGGCGGCCGCAGCCGAGGCACTCGCGCCGCCGGCGGATGACTTCGCCTTCCTTGCTTTCCCGCGAGTCGACGACCTTGTCGCCGAGATGGGCGCAGTACGGACATTTCACAATAAAGACCTACATTTGAAGATTTGGTGAATGGAGATCTCGTGATTGATTGGCAGATTGGCGAATTTCGGAAATGTTCAATTTATTGTCAATTGACAATAGATGCCCAATCACCCGATTTTCAATCGACCAATCAATCACCAAATCCTCAATCACCCGATTCTCAAATGTGCTGTTCAGTTCGAACCTGGCCCGCCAGCCGGCGGGCCCGCCCCACGTCGAGGCCTTCCTGCATCATAAACAGAAGACCGACGATCGTGACAGGAATGAACGAAATCGCATGCAGGATGATGGCCGCGCCGACGGCCTTGTCGTTGGGCGCGCCGTAGAAGACCGTCACCCCAATCCGGAACGCTTCGTGAAAGCCGCCCACCGCCCCCGGCGTCGGAACGGCTACCCCGATCACGAGGAGCGCCGTCAGGAGGAACGAGCCGCTGTACGGCACCGGAATCCCGAAGGCCACGGGCACGAGCCAGATGGTCGTCGCAATCGACAGCCAGAGCGGAACCGAGAGCAGCAGCGCGTTCAGCAGGCGCGTGGGCCGGCGGATGACCGCCAGTCCGTGCAGAAACGCCCGCCCGAACGAGCTGACCTTGGCCATGAGCGTGTCCGGCACACGGCCCCGCAGCCGGTCCAGGAGCGCCTCGAGCCGGGCGGGGTGACCTGACAGGACCAGCACTGCGGCGAGCGTCACGAGCGAGAGCGCTGCCGCGCCGAGCGCCCCGATCTTCACGGCGTTGTACAAGCGCGGATCGACCGCCGTCATCCCCGGATCGAAGACCACGATGAACGACGTCAGCATCAGCACGACGGTGATGAGGTCGAGCAGTCGTTCCAAGATGATCGTCGCGAATGTGGCCGTGGCGCTCAGGTCCTCGCGCCGCGCCAGCAGATACGGCCGGAGCACTTCCCCGACCCGGGCGGGCAGCACGGTGCTGGCGGCAAAGCCGATCACGGTCGTCCGCAAAGCCACGCTGAAGTGCGTCGGGCCGATGGGCGCGAGCAGGTACTGCCAGCGGATCGTGCGGAGGAGATAGGTGGAGGCGACGCCGACCATGGCGGCGGCGACGAGATCGCCGCGCCCGTGCACGATTTCAGCCCAGACCTGCGTCAGATTGGCGTGACGCAGGAAGACCGCGAGCAGTCCGACGGCCAGCAGCAGCACGATCGCCGTCTTGAGCGACGCGCGCATCCGTGATCTCGCCATCCATGGCGAGCCGCACTCTATCACAGTAGAACAAACGCCCGAAGGCCGGGGTTCCATGGCACGTGTGTGTTTGTTCTGTTAGGTCGGCGGGCCAAAAGGCCCGCCGCTGGTGCGAATGTG
>JACOUA010000100.1 GCA_016178075.1 Acidobacteriota bacterium | reverse complement strand
GGGCGCAAGTGGTCGGAGGAGCAGCTGAAGAAAGCCGCGAGCGCGGCGCGGGCCGGACGCAAGCTGACGCCAAAAAGCTGGCCGAACGGCGCCCGGGTCGCTGTCTGTCTCACCTTCGTCGTCAACAACTCTGCCAACCAGATCGCCCGCGGCGACTCCGCCGTGGTCGCGATGACAAACGGTGAGTTCGGAGCGGCCGTCGGGCTCGGGCGCGTCCTCGAGGTGCTGGATCGCCACAACGTGCCGGCGACGTTCTTCGTGCCAGCCGTTGCCGCGATGCTGCACCCGCAGATGATCCAGGAGATCGCCAAGCGGGAGCGCCACGAGATCGGCATGATGGGCTGGAGCGACGAGAACCCGATGGAGCTCGGCGCCGCGGACGAAGAGCAGCTGCTGACGAAGGCCACCGAGTACCTCACGAAGACGACCGGCAAGAAACCGGTCGGCGCGCGCGGGCCCTCGGCCGTCCTGAGCCTGAACACGATGAGCGTGTTCAAGAAGCTCGGGTTCCTCTATGACAGCACCTTGATGGGGATGGACGAACCGTACGAGGTGCTGATCAACGGGGAGGCCTCAGGGATCGTGGAGCTGCCGGTCAGTCGTCTCCTCGACGACTACCCGACCCTGACGGCCGCCCGCACGGGCCCCTCGACGCTGCCGTCGCCGGAGCTGGTGTTCGAAACGATCCGCGACGATTTCGACGGGGCCTATCAGGAAGGGACGCTGTTCCTGCTGACGCTGCACCCGCATCTCATCGGGATGCGATCGCGCATCACGTACCTCGACGATCTCCTGACCTTCATCAAGTCGCACCCGAACGTGTGGGTCGCGACCGGCGAGCAAATCGCGAACTACGTGAAGAACCCGCCCGGTCAATCGAACTAGTCCCGCTGCCCCCACACCTGTAGCGGGACTTCAGTCCTGCTCGTGGGTCCGGCTGTGCCGTTGGCTCGCAGCCGCCGATAGTTCGATCATGACTGTGAAGCGCGCCGGCTCAATCCTGCTCACTCTGGCGATCACGGCGTGCGGCGGCGGATCACAGTCACCGACGGCGCCGACCTCACAATCGCAGCCATCACCCCCGAACCCGCAGTCGGCGCCCCCGGCTCCGACACCTGCACCCGCACCTGCACCGACACCAGCACCTGCGTCGTTCACGGTCTCGCTGCCGATCCGGCCCGAAGACAGCCGGCACAATGCGTTTGGTGTCAATTCATTCGGCATCCACATCGGCGATCATGGCGCCGACGGCCATCCCGGCTGGGACTTCGAGTACGCAGTGGGTGCGAGCATCCTTGCGGCCGCAGAGGGGACTATCCAGTCGGTCATGCCAAGCGAGGGCGGCGCCGCATTCGGGATCCAGATCTCCCACGTGATGAACGGACGGAATTACCGGACCGATTACGGCGTGGGCACGCTGGCGCCGGAGATCGCTCCTGGCGCGACGGTTGTCGCCGGCCAGCCGCTCGGGATCGCAGCCGCGTACACGCGAACGATCGGCACCGTGACGGTGACCTACGCCTTCACGCATTTCCAGCTCGATGACTTCAGCAAGCACGACGGGCTGACGAACCCGAACGCAGTGTCGCCAGAAAACTATCTCGACAGCGCGGCTCGCCAGGCATTCGAGACGATCTGGCGGGACGCCGTCTACTACCAGGAGCTCGTCGAGCCGTTCATCACCAACCCGCGGAACGTGGTGTTTCCGATGACGCGCACGTGGACCCTTCAGGCTGGCGGATTGGCGCCGCGCGTCGATTTCACACGCGCCCACAACGCGGCCAACGACTTCACCTACGTCCTCAGAGATGCGTCCGGGGCCAGCCTCGACACCGGCACCGCCGAAATCAACCCGCTCGCGAAACCACTGTCGACGATCGACTTCATTCCGGCGGGTGGCCAGCGGCGACTCGGCGTGTACTCGGTTCTTGGAGGAACGATGCAGCTCCAGTACGGCGCGCCTGGCGCCGCGCGGCCCACGAGCCTTGCTGGATCGTCGGAATACGGCACCCCGCAGTCCTAAGCGAGCGGCGCGCGCCGCTTGACCGCCTGACCGAACCGCATATGATCCGCCCAAGGGCCGCGCTGCGGCGCGGCCCTTGGCGAGTCAGACACTGGCCATTGCCCACGGGCAACTACAAGGATCGTCCAATGGATCGACGAACCCTGATTAAAACCGGCGGAATGGCGATCGTCGGGCTCGGCTTCGGCGGATGCGTGACGCGCCAGCCTGGCCGCACCGTGCTTCCCAGACCGCCCGTCATCCTGCCGCCCGTCCACGTGTCGTGGGACCGCGTGATTCGGACGACGGTCGGGTTGCGACCGCACCGGGATTCCGGGTTCGTCCTCAAGGCGGACAAGCTCGACGCCAAGACGTTGATCCACAACTACGGCCATGGCGGCGCCGGGATGTCGCTCTCCTGGGGCACGGGGCTCATGGCGGCCGAGTTTGCGCTGCAGGCGGACGGGCGACGCGCGGCGGTCGTCGGCTGCGGCGCCGTCGGGTTGACGTGCGCACGACAGCTCCAGCGCCGCGGCTTCGACGTCACCATCTACGCGATGGCGGTGCCGCCGGACACGACGTCGAACATGTCGCTGGCGGGGTTCACGCCGACGTCGGGTCTCATCGAGAATGATCGCCGGACGCCCGAGTGGGAAGGGCAGTTCCGGCGCGCCGCCGAGATTGCCTATCGTCAGCTCCAGCTCCTCGCGGGTAGTTATTACGGCGTCTCATGGGTCAACCACTACACGCCGATGGGGGAGGTGCGCGGCCGTGGCGGCGAAGGGAGCCAGCTCCTCCAGGCGAGCCTGCAGCTCGGTCAGGTACTGCTGCAGCCGGGTGAGCACCCGTTTCCGACGAAGTACGCTGTCCAGCGGCCAAGCATGCGGATCGAGCCGTCGATCTATCTCGACGCGCTCGTCCGCGACTTCTTGCTCTTCGGCGGCCACGTCGTGATCCGCAAGTTCGACACGCCGCGCGATCTCATGTCGCTCACCGAGTCCGTCATCGTCAACTGCACGGGGCTCGGCGCGAAGGCGCTCTTCGGCGACGAGGAGCTCGTGCCGCTCAAGGGCCAGCTCACCGTGCTGGTGCCCCAGCCGGAGGTGACCTACGCGACGAACGGCGGCACCCGGAACCCGAGCCCGACGCCGGGGATCGGGATTCACATGATGCCGCGGACCGACGGGATCGTCCTCGGCGGCACCTCTCAGCGCGATGTCTGGACGTTCGAACCCGACGAGAACGAGCGCAAGCGGGTCGTCGAAGGTCACATGCAGCTCTTTTCGGCGATGCACGCGCCGCCTTTCGGCGCGCGAATCGCGAGAGCGGAGCCGCCGCTGCGCGTCCCCAGCCTCGAGAGTCACTTCGGGTTGGAATACTAGGCCCGGCGTCATCGACGGCAAGTTCGACGTCGTCAGCGGCCAGTCGTCACCAGGTCCCCCGACGACCACATCCGAGGTCTACCTGGCGGGTCGCTACTGCAGTGAGCGGGAAGCGCGGATTGTAGCGCAGAAAGGGCTTACGGTCGGACGAGCGCCCCGATGATGCCAAGAAGCCCGACGACGATCGTCAAGAGAGTGCTCAACTGGATGCCGATCACCCATGTGAACCGGCGCTCCAACAGGTTGAACCGATGCTCGAACTTCTGTTCGAGCGACTCGAAGCGCCGGTCGATGCCCTCGAACCGCCGGTCGACCGCCTCGAAGCGCCGGTCGACTTTTTGGTCGAGCGCCACGATAAGCTCGCGCAGGTCGCCAACCGCCCTTGATTGATCCTCCACTCGGCCCTCGAGGTACGAAACCCGTTCCTCCAACGTGCCCATGAACGCGCCTCCTCAGGATAGCGTCGTCGGAAACACCGCGTAAAGCCACTGTGACAGGAAGGCATGTCCTGTGCCGGCCGTTGGGCGCGGCACACGGACGGAATTGCAGAACACACACGGGTTTCCGTGGGTCGGGGCCATGCTTCGTTGCGGGCACTGTTTACGTGTTGCAAAAACTGCACTGTCCGAGGGCGTCTGCGGTCGCAGTCTCTGCCTCACTCCCCAGCTGCCCTATCCCTGCTGCTGCGTCTTGCGGTCTCATGCCGCGTCGTTCCGCTTGACGGCAACGTCCCGATCTGTGGCATACGGGCAGCAAGCTGGACCCGCATCACGAACGCCAACGAGATCTGGGGCAGAGCCGTCGGATTTGCGGGGAGGTAGGAGTGTGTGGGTGCCCGCTCGCGAAGAGTCCGCGCGAATCAGAGCAGGCGAGCCAGAATGTCCGGAGGCACACGCGCGCGGAGCGCGGGCTTGACCTCGATGAGCCGCGCGATGTCCGCCAGATCCTTCTGTCGCGTGCTGCCGCGGCGGGTTTCGTCCTGAACGGCCCAGATCTTTCCTTGCAGCACGTCGTCCACCTGCGCCCAACCCTGAACGCGGCAGCCGTTCGCGCGGGACGCTAATCTAATGCAGTTTTCAGTTCTCAGTAGTCAGTTTTCAGTTCGGATCTCGCCCGCAAATAACTGAAAACTGATGACTGATAACTGAGAACTACGCTACAGCGAAGTGAAAAACGCTGTAGCAGGCGGTTTCATGACCCAGCGGGTTTCGGCCTGAGCACCCGTGGGCTGGCCTCGGACAGGACGACCCGCGCCGGTTATGAAACCGCTTCTAACGACTGCTGCTCGGCGTCGCGAGGTCCCAGTGCCGCCCTGCTCGCTCCAGAATCGCCGGGACGTCTTCCTCGAGCAGGTAGTGCTCACGGACGAGGCTCGTGGAAGCCTCCGTGACGAGACGGAGGTACTGCTGGCGGCCCTGGTAGCGTTCCTCGATCGACAGGCGCGGATCGCCCGTGCGCTGGCGATCGGCGCGGGTGCGGGGCAGAGCCATGTACGACCCCTGCATGCTGGACAGCAGGTGAGGCGGGCCTGAGTCGCTGTTGAACAGGTTCCACCCGGTGTAGGTGGCGAGCGGCACCTCCACCTCGGGCATTTTCAAGCCGGCGATCTCGTTCCCATCCGCGTCGACCTGCGGCACCCGCATCGGGTACGCGCCCTTCACCTCCGGCGGATCCTTCGTGATGATGCCCTTCGCGGCGAAGAGCGGCCCGTAGTCGACACGGTACGCCTTGTGTAATTCCGTCGGCACGTCCACTCCCGGTAGTTTCGGGAAGCGGAGATCTTCGAGCGCCACGAGCGTCTTGTCTTCGATCCGCGGGTACCGGCTCGGCGGGGGCTCTCCCGCGTCGGCGATCCAGCGATTCATGGACTCCAGCAGGCCACGCATGATCCAGCGGTAGTCGTTGGGATTGTTCACCTGCTGGCCGATGCTGCGCGAGGGAGGGAAGCCGGACGGTCCGTGCTGGCCCCCGGAGAACATGTACACGCGGGTGTTGGTGGAGAGCGGCGCGTCGGCGCGCCCATCGATCGTCGTGTGAATCAATGAAGCCGCCCGACCCCAGTACTCGTAGGAAGAGTTGGTGTAGAAGATCCTCGGCATGAAGGCCGGCTTCACACGCGAGAGCAGCCCGTCAGTCGCCCCGCTTTCAGGATCGGTTTGTGCGAGGTCCGTGAACGGAAAGATATCCGTCGGATAGAACAGGTTCAGGAACGGGTGACCGTCCCGCGACGGCTGCGCAAACCGGAGATTGAAGCTGCCTCGGCCGGCGCCTGCCACGTGGGCCATGACGCCGTCGAAGACCTTGCGGTGGCCCTCGTCTTCGTTGAAGCCGTAGTACAGGTACGTTCTGAGGAAGCGCCCGCTTTGCGAGACGCCGAAGGCAATCGCCCGCTTGATCACACCGGATGGGATGGACAGCGCTTCGGCTGAGCCGTACTTGAGGCGCGAGATGGCGTCACGGATCGCGGCCGGCCCGACGCCGACGACCGGTGGATTCGCCGATCGGTATACGACCTCGTAGATCTTTCCCGGCTCGAAACCGTTGGCGAGATAGACGCGGGTGGGATCAGGCACAACCTTGCCGCTCTCGAGGCGCCCGAATCGCCATTCGCCGCGCGGGATCGTGCGGCGCGGACCTTCAATCGTGTCCCGCACCGTCAGGCTGTTGGCCGCGTCGCTGTCGTCAGCCACGGGGTACGCGACGTGATTCCGGTCCGCGAGCGACGCATCGACCGTTTTGCGCGCGACGATCACTTCGCTGCGCACGATCCCCAGAATCGCGTTGCCGTTGTCGGTGGCGATGGGCGCGTAGACCCGGACCAACCCCGCCCGCGCCGGCGGATCGAACTGCCAGCCGACCCAGAGCAGCGTGAATCCCCGTTTCAACAGAAACCCATCGCCCATCTCGGCGTCCGACTGTGGATCCAGGCTCCCGGCCGCGCGATTGAAGAACCCCAGCATCCCCTTGCCGCCGCGGTTCGACACCTCGTAGAGCACCGTGCCATTGCCGAGCTCGATGCGCTTCGGCTTCATCAGGAAGAAATCGGCGGCGAACTCGACCCTGCCGCGCCCGTTCCTCGGCGCGTTATCGATGTCGGTGATGATCTGGTTCGCGCTGTTGGCGGGGTCGACCCCGAAGTAGATCTTCCCGACCAGTTTTTCGTACGGGCCCGCGGCGCCGAACGCCTTTCCGCCGGCCAGGTCAGCGCGGGACGCTACGTCGATCCGGACGACTTCGGCGGAAAGTGGAGCCGCGACGACGCACACAAGAACGACCGCTGGCATGAAGCGGCGGACCATGATCCCTCCATGTCTCACTCCGATGGCGTCAGTCTACCCCCATGTGATTGGCAGTCAACCGCATCCTTTGCTGACAGGCTTCCGCCTTCGGAGCTGACACGTCCGTTCTGCTCACCCGGAACTCAGCTTCTATCGCTGCCTGCCGCTCCCGGGAGGCGCCATCACCGAGCGCGCCAGGGCGACCTTCAAGGACGGCGTCCTCGAAATGGCGATCCCGATCCCGCCGAAAGATGTCCGGAAAGGCAGGCGATTCACCACGAACACTAGTGTCCCGACTCAGTAATTCGTGGCATAACTCCCGGGCGGGGCATCCCGCCTGGCTGCGTTGCTCCTCCCTCACATATCCCCGATATGCTCGGTCGTCGCGCCTTGCCAGTCGGGCGCCGCGCTCCGGGACT
>JACOUA010000030.1 GCA_016178075.1 Acidobacteriota bacterium | reverse complement strand
TGGGATCGTTTTCCGTACTACGGTCAGCCGGCAAAGTGACGCGCGCTCAGGCCGCAGCAGGCATTCTGAATGTCTTCTTCACGTACTCGATGTTGGCGCGGGTGTCGGCGACGATGTCCTTCGTCGGCGAGCCGGTCTCGAGGACGTGCCAGCCGCGGTAGCCGATCTCGTAGAACGCCTGCGCCATGCGAGGCCAATCCAACCTGCCCCCCGGGGTGGATAGCAGCATGTCGGCGTTCTTCACGTGAACCTGGTGGATACGCGTGCCCAGCAACTTCGGCTCCGCATAGATGTCCTTCACGTCCTTTGCCCTGGAGACGATGTTGTGCGCGTCATAGTAAATGCCCACGTAGTCCGATCCGATGGCATCCAGCAGCTTGATGTTGTCCGCGGCGGAGATCCAGTCTTCCAGGGCGACGACAACGTCGTACTTCTCCGCGTAGCGCGCCACTTCCTTCATCATGGCGACAAACGCGTCTATTTGCGCCTGGCTCATCATGTCGATGTGGCTGTCGCCCAGAATGGGGAGCAGGATGTTGTGGGTGCCGAGGTTGCGGGCCACTTCGACGGCCTCGGTGAGCAGGATGGCGGCGGCCGGGTTGGTGTGCAGCGGCAGTCGCGGTCGGCCCGGCGAGCCAATCGCGAGCGAGCAAATCTGGATGCCGTTGTCGAGCGCGGCGCGCCGGAAGGCGGCCTGGGTCTTGGGATCGCGCAGGGTCGGCGTCTTCCCGTCGGTCGGGAATTGCAGGCTCACCTGAATGCCGTCGAGCCCGATCTGGCGCGCGAGCGCGATCTTGGTGATGTCGCCGCGCTGCCCGAGGTTCCAGTCGGTCATCCCGATCCGCACAGCCAGCGGGTTGATTGTTTCCTTCGTCTGCACCGGCACCGGCGCCTGCGCGTGGGCGATCGCCGGCACGGCTGCCGACGCGGCGATGGCCTGCTTCACGAAATCCCGCCGGGTCATCCCCATGGTCTCCTCCCTGCGCCGCTAGAATTTCAGAATGTCATCCCAGCCCTTACGGTACGCGGGGCTCTTGATGAACGGGGCCGCTTCCGGCGCGTTCCTGGCGCGCAGATTCCGGTAGTCCCACTCAATCTTCTTCCCGGTCCGATAGGCGACGTTGCCGAGGTGGTTCGCTTCGGTCGTCCAACCCGAGTACTGGAAGTTCGAGCCGGGCACGGGGCCAAGACCCTTGGCGTAATGGACCCACTCAACCCAGTGGCCCGGCGAGCGGGGCAACGTCTCGGGCGGCGCCTGGAAGTCCTTGAACCTTTCCTCGGGCAACAGTTTCCCGTTCCCGAGCAGCATGCCCTTGTCACCGATGAACAACTGCGAACGGCCGCCCCACTCCGGCACCCAGCCTGGCGGTTTGCTGTCACCCTGGTGCCAGACAAGTTTCACTGGCGGCGCCCCCGAGGGCGACGCAGGAAACTCATAGACCACGGTCATCGTCGCGGGTGCGAGTTCCTTATGGGCGACCGGTACATTGGGTGACCTGGCTTCGATCGTCAGCGGCTGCTTGATGTCCAACACGGTGAACGGCACGTCGTTGTCGTGGCTGCCGAGGTCGCTCATCGTGCCATTGCCGAAATCCCACCAGCGGTACCACCGGGGACCTGGAAAGTACGTCTCGTGGAACAGCCGCGCCGGGGCGGGTCCCAGCCACAGATCGAAATGGAGGGTCGGCGGGATCGGCATCGCTTCTCTGAACCGGTCGACGATCTGGATGCCGTTGTAGAACCCGTGCGGCTTGTCGAACTTCTCGGCGGAGGTCGCATCCTGGAGTCCCCACGCACGGTCGGCCCAGACGTGCACCTCGCGCACAGGCCCGATGACGCCGGTCATGAGGATTTCCTTGATCGTGCGCCGGGCGGGCGAGGCGTGGCCCTGGTTACCCATCTGCGTCGACAGCTTCGGGTACTTCGCGGCGGTTTCCCGGATGAGCCGGGCTTCCCAGATGTTGTAGGTCAGGGGCTTCTCGCAATAGACGTGCTTACCGTGCGTGAGCGCCAGGTAGGTCGCGAACGCATGCGTGTGCTCGGTCGTGGAGACCACGACCGCGTCGAAGTCCTTCGGGCTGTCGAAGACGCGTCGGAGGTCATGGAACCTCTTGGCCTGGGGGAACCGCTGGGACGCGGCGTCCAGCGCGTTCTGGTTCACGTCACAGAGGACGACGACGTTCTCGTCGGGATGCGTGGCGGGTGTCTCGCGGCCCGGCCTCACGGTGAGTTCGTTGATGTTCGTGACGGCGCGACCGCCGCAGGCGATAAACGCGATATTCAACTTGTCGTTCAGATTCCGGCCCCGCAGCAACGCGGGCGCCCCGGTGATCACTCCGGCGGCTGCCATGGCTCCGCCGACGAACTCGCGGCGCGTCATCTGGCGCTGGCGCGGCTTCTTCATGGCGCTCCTCCTCGACGATGACGGGATCACTGCGGTTACGGCAGTTCCTTGATGGCGATGTGGCGAAACTGCACGAGGCTTGGCGGCGACACCCACTCTCCGGCCTTCTTGGCGCCATGATGCTGCAGCGCGATCGGGCCCTGGGCCGGAACACCCGGCAGGTCGGCCGCGGTGATCACCGGCTCGCCATTCAACACCACGTCGAGGCGGCTGCCGCGCATCGTGATCTCGAACGCATTCCACGCGCCGATGTCGCGGTCGGCGTTCCGACTCGGCGTGACGCCCGCGCGCACCGACGCAGGCATCTTCGTGTCGATCCGATAGCCGTAGACCTCGCCCGACCCGATCGGCCAGCACCAGATGTTCACCTGTGCCTTGCTGGTGCCGCGCAGAAAGATGCCCGAATCCGAGTCGGGCACCGGAATCCGAACGTCGCGCCCGGCCGCGTCCTTCTTGTGTGTGCCGTCGAACCGAATAATCGGGACGGCGGGGTTGACGTACGGCGTGCTCTTGATGCGCCACTCGATCCGCAGCACGAAATCACGGAACGAACGATCGCTCCACAGATCCTTCTCGCCGGGCGCTTCGCTTTCGGCGTCGTAGTCGATCACGCCATCGACGACCCGCCAGTGCCCGTTATCGCCTGCCGGCACCTTCCAGCCGGCGAAATCGCGTCCATTGAAGAGCGGGACGAATCCATCCGCGTTCTGCCTGGCGGCGACCCGACCCGCCAGCAGCCCCGCGGCGACGATGGCGACGAGCGCGTGCTTCAGAGTCATTGGTTGCATGGCGGGGGCCCCACGCCCCCCGCGGCTCCTTCGCGCGTCAGTAGTTTAGCAGCGCCCCGCAATCCGCGGCATAATTCCCGGCAGCCTAGGAGTCTCACCCATGCCATCCCGTCGAGACTTTCTCGCCACGACGGCCCTGCTGCCGACCCTTCCGCTCGATTCGTTCAACCCACAACAAGCGGCGCGCTCGAGACGCCGCGGTCCGAAGATCGGCACGGTCACGTACAACATCGCGAAGGACTGGGACATCGAGGCGATCATCAAGAACCTGACCGAAGTCGGCATGGAAGGCGTCGAGCTTCGGACGACCCACAGGCATGGCGTCGAGATCGCGCTGACGCCAGGCCAGCGCGCCGAGGTTCGCAAGCGGTTCGACGACTCGCCGGTCAAGATCGCCGGCCTTGGCACCGTCTGCGAATACCAGTCAGCGGATCCTGCGTCCGTGCGGAGGAACATCGAAGAGACGAAGCGCTGGTGCCAGCTCGCGCGTGACGTCGGATCGCCCGGTGTGAAGGTGCGCCCGAACGGACTGCCGAAGGAGGTCCCCGAGGAGAAGACGCTCGCGCAGATCGGCCGCGCGCTGAAGGAGTGCGGCGACGTCGCGCGCGATCAGGGCGTGTTGATTCAGCTCGAGGTGCACGGCGAGGGCACGTCCCGGCTGCCCCGCATTCGCAGGATGCTCGACCAGGCCGGCAACCACCCGGCCGTGAAAGTCTGCTGGAACTCGAATCAGACCGACCTGCTGGATGGCGGCTTCGAGAGCAATTTCAGGCTCGTGCGGGATCAGATCGGACAGGTCCACATGCGCGACCTGTTCCTCGAAGAATACCCTTGGCGCGATCTCATCCGTGCGCTGCACGAGATCGACTTCCAGGGGTTCTGCTTCGCGGAGATTCCGGAATCGGCGGATCCGGTGCGGGTGCTCAAGTACTTCCGTCGCCTGTTTCTCGCCTTCGTCACATAGTCATCCCGATCGCACCAGGCGAACCCCGAGATTCGACCGACGGCGGGCCGCACCAACCGATTCGCTTCGCGCTCGACGGGCCGCGGATCCAGCGGCGAAAGTTCACGCCGGGCGAAATGGTGGCGGCGAGCGGGTCGCCCCTCACAAGGTACGCCCCGACTCCCCTGGATAATAATCCGCCTGCATGGCCGAGCCGCTCCGACGCACCCTCACCCTGCGCGACCTGATCTTCATCGTCGTCGGCACCGTGATCGGCTCCGGCATTTTTCTGACGCCGGGCAGCGTCGTTCGCGCCGCGGGGTCGGGTGGCGTCGCGCTCCTCGTCTGGGCGATCGGGGGGGGATTGTCGCTGCTCGGCGCGCTCACGTTTGCCGAGCTGGGAACCACCCGCCCGGATTCCGGCGGCCTGTACGCGTACTTGAAAGACGCGTTCGGCCCGCTCCTCGCCTTTCTCTACGGATGGACGATGTTCCTCGTGATCGGGAGCGGGTCGATGGCGACGCTCGGCGCCGCCTTTCCGCGCTATGTGGGCGTGTTCGTCCCGCTGTCGGCGGCCGGATCGAGTGCGGTGTCGCTGCTCATGATCTTAGTGGTCACGGCCGTCAATGTGCGCGGAACGCGTCAGAGCGCCGACGTGCAAGGTATCGCCACGTCGGCGAAGGCAGGTGCGATCGTACTGCTGGCACTGGCGCTGATCGCGATGGGCGTGCAGGCAACGCACAGCAACGTGTGGTGGCCGGAACAGTTCTCGCTTTCAACGGCGATTGGCGCCCTGACCGGGATGATCGGCGTGCTCTGGGCCTATGAGGGCTGGCAGTACGTGACGTTTTCCGCGGGCGAGACCGTCGATCCGCAACGGACGTTCGGGCGCGGCATCGTCGTCGGCACGGCGCTCCTCATCGCCATTTACGTGCTCGCGAATGTCGGATACTTCAGCGCGCTCGGTGTCAGCGGCGTCGCCGCGAGCAGCCGCGTGGCGTCAGACGCGGCGAGCGCAGTGCTGGGACCGTGGGCGGGTCGAATCCTGTCCGTGGTCATTCTGCTGTCGATCTTCAGTGCGGCCAACGGCCTGACGCTGACCTTGCCGAGGCTGTTCTTCGCCATGGCGCGAGACCGCGTGTTCTTTGCGCGACTCGCGGCTGTTCATCCGAAATTCGGCACGCCCGCGGCGGCGATCCTCGTGACGGCCACCTGGTCGGCGGTCCTCGTGCTGTCCGGCTCGTTCGAGCAGTTGCTGACGTACGTCGTGTTCATGTCGTGGGTGTGGTTCGCGCTCGCCGCCCTGGCGATCTTTGTCTATCGTCGTCGCGGCGGTGGTACCCTCCAGGCGTTTCGCACACCGGGCTATCCGGTGACGCCGATCCTGTTCGTCCTCGCCGCGCTCGTGATCGTCGTCAACACGATCGTCGCGCAGCCGCTGCAGTCGATCGTCGGGCTTGGTTTTGCGGTGCTGGGCATCCCGGCGTATTACGTGTGGAGCCGCCGCGTCAGCGATTAGACAAGACCCTCGCGTCAGATCCTCCTGACGGATCCATCAATTGCCACCGCGACACGCGAGACGTATCATTCGCCGCGGCTGTCATCTCTGAGCGGAGGACCAGATCAGCGCGATAATCCAGCCGGAGGTCAGGCGATGAAACGCGTGTTCCTGCCCGCGTTCGTGTTGATGAGCTTCGTCACGACGTCGGCACGGCAGGATATGGGCGCGGTGACGGGCGCCGTGCTCCAGTCCCCCCAACAGCCGGCTTCGCGGTTCAACGTGCTCTTTCTGATCGCCGACGACCTGAACAACGATCTCGGCGCCTACGGCGCCCCCGTGCGTTCTCCGAACATCGAGCAGCTGGCGAGCCGCGGCGTGCGGTTCGACCGCGCCTACACCCAATACCCGCTGTGCAGCCCGAGCCGCTCGTCGATGTTGACGGGCCGACGGCCGAACGCCACCGGCGTGCTCACCAATCCAGGGAAGAACCCGATGTCGCCGCATTTCCGCGAAAAGCTGCCGGATGCGGTCACGCTGCCGCAACTGTTTCGCACGAACGGGCGGTTCGCCGCACGCGTTGGAAAGCTGTATCACTACGGCGTACCAAACACGATTGGTACCGGAGGGCTGGACGACTACCCATCCTGGGATCTCACCATCAACCCTCGCGGGCGTGACCGCGAGGTTCACGACCGGATTTTCTCGCTGAGGCCCGGGCAATTTGGCGGTACGGTGAGCTGGCTCGCCGACGACGGACCGGATGCCGAACACACTGACGGGATTGCCGCCGCTGAAGCGGTGCGACTGCTCGAGCGCTTCAAGCGAAACGGCCAGCCCTTCTTCCTGGCGGTCGGGTTCTACCGGCCGCATACGCCGTACGTCGCGCCCAAACGCTACTTCGACCTGTACCCACGCGATCGGATCGAGCTGCCGACGCTCTCGGGCGCGGACCGCTCGCGCACGCCGGAAGCCGCGTATCGGAGCGCGCTCAAGGAGCAGGACGCGATGACCGACGATCAGCGGCGGGAAGCCATCCAGGCGTATTGGGCATCGATCACCTTCATGGACGCCCAGATCGGACGCGTGCTCGACGCGCTCGATCGCTTGAGCCTCGCGGACAGCACGATCGTCGTGTTCACGAGCGATCACGGCTATCACCTGGGCGATCACGGGCTGTGGCAGAAGATGAGCGCCTTCGAGCGCAGCGCGCGCGTCCCGCTCATCATCGCCGCGCCGGGTGCCAAGGCCCGCGGGGCGGCGGCGCGCGGACTCGCAGAGCTGGTGGATCTGTATCCAACACTCGCCGACCTCACGGGCCTGAAATCGAAGGCGCCCCTCGACGGCGTCAGTCTGGCTCCGATGCTCCAAAATCCGGCGACCATGGTGAAGGACGCCGCGTTCACACAAGTGCGCAATGGGTACGCCGTCAGAACCGATCGGTGGCGATATGTCGAGTGGGAAGCAGGCCAGCTAGGGGCGCAGCTCTACGACATGGTCAACGATCCCGCCGAAACGACGAACCTGGCGACCGACCCCCGGCACGCGGCCACCGTGAGGGATCTCCGGGCCCGCCTCGCAGCGTACCGGCGATGACTGCTGGTGGATCGCCACTCATCGCAGAGGGTTCTACGGGCGCTCGATCGGCGCGGGCTCCGCGGCTGCCGACTTACGACTCGCTGATCAACAACCAACGGATTAACGACTACCGACTCCCGACTCTCAGACTTCTGACTCCTCGTCACCCCGATCGCACCAGACGAAACCCGAGATTCGACGTTGGGCTGCTGACTTCGGCTTTGCCGCGGCTGCCGACCAGGTACCGAGCGCAGTACTGATCGGTGCACAGATAGGATCCGCCTCGCACGACTCGCTTGGCGATCCCGGGCTCCTGCGGGTCGAAACTGTCGCGAGGGCCCGTCGGGTTGTGCGCGACCGTCCCGGCCTTCGCCAGAAGGTCGTACGAGTCTGGCCGGTACCAGTCGGCGCACCAGTGCCAGACGTTGCCGCCCATGTCGTAGAGGCCGAACCCATTTGGCGGAAAGGCGGTGACCGGCGATGTTCCACGGTAGCCGTCCTCTCCGTGGTCTCTCGCGGGGAACCGTCCCTGCCAGGTATTGGCCATGGCCGTCCCGCCCGGCGTCAGCTCGTTGCCCCACGGAAACAGGTTTCGATCGAGGCCTCCACGTGCGAGGAGCTTGGCGGGGTGCAGGGGTCCCCGCCATTCGAAAACGGAGCGGCGCGGGGCGTTGGGGCCCCCGCAAGCGACCGAGCCGGGGTCCGGGGCAGAGCCCCGGTCTACTTGATCGGTTTCTCGCGCATGACTTCAGCGAGCGCGACGGGCGCGCCGCCCCGCGCCTTGCTCAGGTCTGCGGCTTCCATGAACGCCATGATCTCCAACGTCTCGTCCGGCTGGACGGGAGGCACGCCGGTCTGGAAGAACTTGACGATCTCAACGAGCAGGCCCCGATAATCACTTCTCATGGGCACTGGCGTCGCAAGCACGGCGTTGATGCCGAAGGCAACTGCGCCGTACTCCTGCCTGCCTCGAATCAGGCCGCGCATCGTGCCGATGCGCCCGTCCGTCCACGTGCCGACCACGGTATCGCCACTGTCGGTCTTCACGCGCGTCACCCGCTCGCAGCCGGGGCCAAGCAGCGCATACAACATCTCGACGGCGTGGATGCCGTACCAGAACAGGTCCGGATGATGCGGCTCGAGGTTTTCGGGCCCGAACGTCAAGGCGCCCGCGATCCCGCCGTGTTTGTCGCTGTTCTTGATCGCCTGGATGTCGGCCACGAAACGCAGACTCGACGAGCTGAAGAACGGCACCCGGGATTCGCGCGAGAGCCGTACGATCTCACGCGCATCGGCATAGCTGGCGGTAAACGGTTTGTCGACGAACACACGCTTCTTCGCCTTGAACACCGGGCGCACCTGATGCAGATGCGGCCGTCCGTCCACGCTTTCCAGCAGGACGGCATCCACTTTCTCGCACAACTCTTCGATCGAGTTGACGAATTCGATCCCCCACACGTCCTTAAGCTCGGCGGCGAACCGATCGATCCGCGTGCGGCTGGCTTCGACGTCCGGGCTGCCACCTTTGAAGGCGGCCACGACACGCGCGCCTGGCACGTGGTTCGGGCCCTTCTTGTCATTGAGCAGCCTGGTAAACGCCGTCACATGCGAGGTGTCGGTGCCGATGATCCCGACCCTGATCTCCGGCCAGCCTTCGCTCGCCTGACTCGTGCGCGAGCTTCGGCTGGCAAGCGGCTGCGCGGTCGTCGGGGCGGCGGACGCGCAGACCAGCACGAGGCCAGACCCGATCACCGCGGCGAGATTGTGTGTGTTCATACGCGACATGCATCCGGCATGGGCGCGTCGCTTCGAGCCGCCGGCCATTGCGGCGGCCCAGGCCCATGACGCGCGCACTCCGATCCCCGAAGATCCCCGTTGATCGGTTCTACCAACCGAGTCTCATGCCGATTCGCACCTGCCGCTCGTTGGAAGCGCTCAGGATCTCGGCAAACCCGTTCAGATCACGAATCGTCCCATCGGGGTTGAGCCGCAGGTTCGAGACGGTGCCGCCAGGGTTGCCGAAGTGTTGTTTGTTGAGCACGTTGAAGGCTTCGACCCTGAGCTGCACGTTCATGTCGCGCGGCAGGACGAACTCACGGAACACGCCGAGGTCCCAGTTCGCGACGCCCGGGCCTCGCAGGACGCGCCAGGGGGCCGTGCCAAAGCGTGCTTCCGTGACGGGCTTGAACGCCAATGGATCGAAGTACGGATTCCCACGGCCGATGCCGCCGAGAATCTTGACCGTGGAAACGACCTGGTCGGCCCGTTGACTGCTTTCCGGCGCGTTCAACGACGTGCCCGACCACGTGACGTTGAACGGCGTGCCGCTGTAGAAACTCAAAATATTGTTCACCTGCCAGCCGCCAACGATCGCCGCGAGGACCCCGCGCCCATTGAGCCAGCGTCGTCCCGGACCGAACGGCAGCTCCGCGATGTTGCTGATCTGCAAGTTATGCGTGCGATCGAACGGGCTGAGCGCGCGATTCAAATGATAGTACTCGGGGATCTGGATCGCCGCGGTGCCATCGCTGTTGGGCGCCCCTTCGATGCCGATCGACTTCGACCAGGTGTAGCTGACGCCCAGTTGGAAGCCGTCCGCAAAGCGCCGGTCGAGCCGCGTCTGCAGCGCGTCGTATTTCGAATCGCCGATGGGCGCCACGACGCGGGTTTGCGCGGTTCGACCGAACCTGGACGCCAGTTGCCGGCCGGCGGCACCTCCGCCAATCGGCGACCAGTTGAGCTCCCGGAATCCGAGCTGATCGATCTGCCGTGTACCGACGTAGGCCGCCTCGCCGACGAAGCCCCATTTGAGCTCCTTCTGGATCGCCACGTTCCACGACTTGATGTAGCCGCGGTTGAATTCGTCCGGCAGCGTGAAGGCCGTGATGTTGCCCGCGATGGGGATGATGCCATTCCCGAGACTCGGTTCGGGAATCGCCGGGATGCCGTCGGTCACGCGCCCCGCCCACGCCCATGAGTGCGCAGCCGGCACGACCAGATTGATGAGGACGGGATGGTTCGTCCGCATCGGTCGCGCGAGCGAGTACGGGTCATTGGTGATCCCGAACCCGCCCCGCAGCACCATCGATGGCGTGACGCGGTACGTCACACCGAGGCGCGGCGCGATGAGCCCTTTTTCGATCTTCACGCCCAGATCCTTCGGAACCGAGCCGACGCCGCCAATCTCCATCATGTTCGTGCGAGGGTTGTAGCGCTCCAGGCCACGATTGGCGCGCGTTGGTGTGGGAAAGTACTCCCACCGCGCCCCGTACGAGACCGTCAGCTTCGAGGCCACCTGCCACTGATCGCGCGCGTAGATGCTGTAGCTGCGCATACGCGTCGAATAGGGAGCGTCGACTTCCAGCAGGCGCCCGAACTCGTTGGGCAGCCCCAGCAGAAATGCCGCCCACGAGTTGAAATTGTTGCCGGGCGGTCCGCCGCGGACGAGCGTCGGATTGCTCCGGAACTGGAAGCCGCCGCGGGCCGTGTAGTACGTGCCGCTCAACTCCGGCTGCGTGTGGTTCAGCCCCTGAAAATAGATATCCGTGCCGAAACGGAGATTGTGGCTCCCCTTGATCCAGTTCAGGTTCGCGACGGTTTGATACTGATCGTCATCCCGATAATAGGGCATGTACCGCTCCGAGATGCCGACGTCTTCGTAGACGTCGAAATCGAAGAGTGGC
>JACOUA010000099.1 GCA_016178075.1 Acidobacteriota bacterium | reverse complement strand
ACGGGATCGTCTGCAGCATGAGTCGCCGCGGCGATTGCTACGACAACGCGGTGATGGAAAGTTTCTTCTCCACGGTGAAATCAAGTCGCTGCGGAACCAGGCCGAGCGACTTGGGCTGCCCTTGCCGAAGTACACCTTTGAAGCCCCGTATCTCGTACTGACGCTCTATCGCACTCCAGAAGCAGCTGCCACAACCCTGGCGCCCGAAGTGTTGGAGTCGCTGAGCAAAGCGGAGCAAGAAGGGTGGCGGTGGATGGCAACGAAAGGCAGAGCGAAGTCTAGCCAGTATGCCAAGGCCATGCACGTTGAGGACCGTACGGCACGACGTCATCTGAATCGTTTTGAGGAACTAGGTCTCGTCAGGAAGACCGGCTCGGGTCCTTCGACCGAATATGAGGTCATCTGAAATGATCGGTGCATTGCACGTGTTCCTATCCGGGCATGAATGCGGACATCGTGTCCGGATAGACCAACACGAAGGCGAGGCCGAGGCCTATCCGGCCAAGTGTCCGGACATTGTGTCCAGATACTTTGACCCCTGATGCGACTCATAGGGCAGCGCAAGATGCCCATCCGGAACAATCGCGCCAAGTTTCACGCCAGAATGGCGGGATTCGACGGGCCCACTTGTCCGACGGCCGGAATCGCAACAGAAATCCAGACGCCGTGTCGCGATAGGCGTCACTTGACCAAGCCCACCCCTGAATCGCGACACCAATCGCGACATGATGTCGCGATAATTCAGTCGGGCAAGCGATCCCCTTCGAGTCGCGAACCCGGCCAATTCCGGCTTATTCCCGGCTTATTCGCCACCCGATCGGCTCGTGGCGGCCTCCGCCAAAAGCCCCGCCCATGACCGCCTTCACCGAATCCGTCGTGGAGCAAGCCTCCCTCGCCTGGCTCGAGAGCCTCGGCTGGGTAGTCAAGCACGGGGCCGACATCGCACCCGGCGAGCTGGCGGCGGAACGAAAAGATTACGCGCAGGTGACACTCACCGAACGCCTGCGCCAGGCACTCGCCCGGCTCAACCCGGCGCTTCCGCCCGAGGCGCTCGACGACGCCTTCCGCAAGCTCACGCGGCCAGAAGGACCAACGCTCGAGGCGCGCAACCGCGAGCTCCATCGCCTGCTTGTGGACGGCGTCACCGTCGAGTACCGGCGGCCCGACGGCTCGATCGCCGGCGCTCAGGCCAGGGCCATCGACTTCGACGACCCCGAGAACGACGACTGGCTCGCGGTCAATCAGTTCACCGTCAGCGAAAACAAGCACACCCGGCGCCCGGACGTCGCGCTCTTTGTCAATGGCCTGCCGCTCGCCCTCGTGGAACTCAAGAATGCCGCCGACCAGAACGCCACCATCTGGACTGCATTCGAGCAGTTCCAGACCTACATGGCGGAGCTGCCGACGCTGTTCGCATTCAACGAGTTACTCGTGATCTCGGACGGCGTCGAGGCCCGCATCGGGACACTCACTGCCGGTCGGGAGTGGTTCAAGCCCTGGCGAACGACCTCGGGCGAGCAGCTCGGCGACGCCTATCTACCCGAGTTGCAGGTCATGTTCGAGGGCTGCTTCGACAAGCGCAGGCTGCTCGATCTCATTCGCGACTTCATCGTCATCGAGGACGACGGCGGAGCCCTGGCGAAGAAAACGGCAGGCTATCACCAGTTCCACGCGGTGAGGGTAGCGGTCGCCGAAACGCTCCGCGCCGCGCGGCTCAAGGCTACCTGGGACCGGGTCGCCGAGCGGCCTGGAGGGTACGAGAGCGGGAAGAGGCGTGGGGGCGAGCCCGGCGACCGGCGGATCGGCGTGGTCTGGCACACACAAGGTTCCGGCAAGAGCCTCACCATGGCTTTCTATGCGGGCCGGATCATCCGCGAGCCCCCGATGGGAAACCCTACGGTGGTCGTCCTCACGGACCGCAACGATCTCGACGACCAGCTTTTCGGTACGTTCTCCCGCTGCCGCGATCTGCTGCGCCAGCCGCCGGTCCAGGCGGAGAGCCGGGCAGATCTGAGAAAGAAGCTCTCGGTGGAGGCGGGCGGGGTCGTATTCACCACGATCCAGAAGTTCCTGCCCGAGATCCAGGGCGACCGGCACCCGGTGCTCTCCGAGCGGCGCAACGTTGTGGTCATCGCGGACGAAGCGCATCGGAGCCAGTACGACTTCATTGACGGGTTCGCGCGCCACATGCGCGATGCGCTGCCTAACGCTTCGTTCATCGGCTTCACGGGCACGCCGATTGAGAAGACCGACGCCAACACGCGTGCGGTCTTCGGCGAATACATTAGCGTCTACGACATTCAGCGCGCCGTCGAGGACAAGGCCACGGTCCCGATCTACTACGAGAGCCGGCTCGCGAAGCTGGAGCTGGACGAGTCCGAGAAGCCGCGCATCGATCCCGAGTTCGAAGAGGTGACCGAAGGCGAGGAATCCGAGCGCAAAGAGAAGCTCAAGAGCAAGTGGGCGCAGATGGAGGCCGTCGTGGGCGGAGCCGGCGAATCTGCATGGACCTGCACGATGAGATCGTGAAGCTCCGGCCCGACTGGTTTCACGACGATGACGAGGCGGGGAAGCTCAAGGTCGTGATGACGGGCCACGCCTCGGAAGGTCCCCGCGTGGCGCACCACGCGCGGAACAAAGCGCGGCGCGAGGCTCTGGCCAAACGCTTCCGCAACGCAACCGATTCGCTCCAGATGGTGATCGTACGCGACATGTGGCTGACGGGGTTCGACGCGCCCGCGCTCCATACGATGTACATCGACAAGCCGATGCGCGGACACGGGCTTATGCAGGCGATCGCGCGTGTGAATCGCGTCTTTCGCGACAAGCCTGGTGGACTGGTGGTGGACTACCTCGGTCTTGCGCACGAGCTCAAGGCGGCGCTCGCCACCTACACCGAGAGTGGCGGTACCGGGAAGACTGCGATCGACCAGCAGGAAGCCGTGGCTGTGATGTTGGAAAAGCACGAGGTCTGCTGCGCCCTGTTTCACGGCTTCGACCGGTCGAAGTGGGTGACCGGCTCGCCGCGGGAACGTCTCTCGCTCCTACCGGGGGCACAGGAGCACATCCTCGCGCAGGACGATGGCAAGGATCGCCTGATGCGCGCCGTGCACGAGCTGTCCCAGGCCTTCGCGCTCGCGGTGCCGCACGAGGAGGCGCTGCGCGTCCGGGACGACGTCGCCTTCTTCCAGGCGGTGCGCGCGAGTCTCGCCAAACGCGCGCCGGGCGAGCCGAAGACGGAAGAGGAGCTGGACCACGCTGTCCGGCAGATCGTGTCACGGGCTGTCGCCTCCGAGGGCGTGGTGGACATCTTCGCGGCCGCTGGCTTGAAGAAGCCGGATATCGCGATCCTCTCAGAGAAGTTCTTGGCCGAGGTGCGTGGCATGCCGCAGCGCAACCTGGCCGTGGAGCTGCTGCGCAAGTTGCTCTCGGGAGAGGTCCGCAGCCGCCGCCGCAAGAACGTGGTCCAGGCCCGATCCTTCGCCGAGATGCTCGAACAGGCGATCCGCCGCTACCAGAACCGCGCGGTCGAGGCGGCGCAGGTGCTCGAGGAGCTCATTGCGCTCGCCAGGGATATGCGCGAGGCCGACGCACGCGGTGAGCAACTCGGCCTTTCAGAGGACGAGGTGGCTTTTTACGACGCGCTCGAGACCAACGACAGCGCGGTGAAGGTGCTGGGCGATGAAACGCTACGGAGCATCGCCCGCGAGCTGGTGGCGACAGTGCGCGCCAACGTCACCATCGACTGGACCGTGCGCGAGAACGTCCGTGCACACCTGCGCGTGCTGGTGAAGCGGATTCTGCGGAAGCACGGCTACCCGCCGGACAAGCAGGAGAGGGCGACGCAGACGGTGCTGGAACAGGCCGAGGTCCTCTCGCAGGAATGGGCGGTGGCATGAAGCCATGACATCTACCGGGATTTCTTCGCGGCCGCGGGCGCCGGGCGGGCGATGCCTTGGAGCTCGTCGGCCAGCGGGCCGGCATCGTACACTTTCCGCAGCCCTTCGATCATCGACGCGCTGTGGACCGCGACGGCGCGATTCACCTGCTCGTTGTACACCACGTTCCCGATCAGGCTCTCGATGTTGCCGTCGAAGATCAGGCCTACGAGCTCCGCCTGACGGTTGAGGACGGGCGATCCAGAGTTGCCGCCGATGATGTCGAGCGTGCTGACAAAATTCAGGGGCGTCGTCAGGTCGAGCCGGGTTCTGCGTTCCGCCCACCGCGCCGGGAGGTCGAACGGCGGCTTCAGGCCGAAGCTGTGTGCCCGGTCGAAAAGCCCATAGAGCGTGGTCATCGACGGCGCGCGGGTGCCATTCATCGGATAGCCCTTCACGGTGCCGAACGACAGCCGGAGCGTGAAAGTGGCGTCGGGATAGGCGGACTTCCCGTAGGCGGCGAATCGAGCGCGGCCCAGCTTCTCACCTGCTGCCGACTCGACGCTTTCGACCTCCTGCTCCCAGGCCTTGCGGGCAGCGCGGACCACAGAATCGACGTTCCTCGCGAGCACGATCAGCGGGTCGGTCGACGCGTCGACCGCGGCCTTGCCTCCCGCGACGAGCGACTTCCGGAACGAGGGGTCGCCGACCTTGGTGCCCGCCATCGTCGCCTTGACGATGTCAGCCGGGGGCTTCCCGCCGAGCGCTGCTTTGACGAACGGATCGTTCGCGCCCAGCTCTTCAAGCGATTGCTGCAGACTATCGGTCAGGACCGCCTCGTCCATCGCGGAGTAGGAGGGCGCGGGTGAGAACAGACCGAGCTTGAGCGATTCGAGCTGAGCCTCGTGGAAGCCGTCGAGCCGTTCCGCATCCGGCTTGGTCACCTCCGTGACGTAGGTCACGATCGCCGCGGCGAGGCCCGCGAGGCTGGACCCGCGAAGCTGTCGGAACCGGAACGGCCTGTACAGCTCGCGTGCGCGCTGCTCCGCACGCGCCACCTCGTCCCACGCCGACCCGTAGGCGGACGTCCAATCCGGTTTGCCGTTGATGAGCGAGCGGAACTCGTTCTCCTCTTTCGTTTTCTTCGCGAAGATCTCCGCGTTGTTGATACCGGCGTATTCGCCGGTGAGCGCCTTGAGCGCGTTCTCGAGGCCAAACACGAAGTCGCCCGCCTGGCGCGTCTGCTCGGATCCGCGGGAGCCGTAGGCCCTGAGCGCCGCCAGCCGCCGCTCGATCGTGCGGATCGAGATGGGATAGACGACGTCGCGCTGGAATTCGAGCTGCGTCAGCGTCTTCAAGCGATCCGTGGAGCCGGGGTGGCCCGACACGAAGACCAGCTCCTCGTCTTTCGCGCCCTTCAGGCTCCATTTGAAGAAGTGTTTCGTCTCGACCGGCTTGTCGTTCTCGTAGACGCGGAAGATCGCCATGTCGAGGTCGTAGCGCGGGAACGTGAAGTTGTCCGGGTCGCCGCCGAAAAAGGCAATCTGCCGCTCCGGCGCGAACACGAGCCGGACATCCGTGTACTTCTTGTACCGATACAGCCAGTACTCGCCTCCGGCGTAGAGCGCGACCACATCCGATCGCAGGCCGGTCTTGTCCAGGCTCTCCTTCTCGGTCCGCGCAATCTCCGCCTTGCGTGACTCGAGCGCCTGTCGCTCGTCCTGACCCGCCTTGACGGCCGACTGCACTTGCGTGGTGACGTTGTCCATCGACACCAGGACGTTCAGCTCCGAGTCGGCGGATTTCATCTCTTCGGCGCGCGTCCGGGCGTAGAAGCCATCCTTGAGGTAATCCTTCTTGGGGGTCGAGAGCTTTTGGAGCTGGCCGGCGGCGACGTGATGGTTCGTGAGGACGAGGCCAGTCGGGCTGACGAACGATCCGGATCCGCCGTCGTTGAACCGAACGCTGGCGAGCCGGACATGCTCCAGCCACTCGGGCGTGGGCGTGAACCCGTACCGCTCCTGGAGCAGCTTCAGCGGCGGGTTGTCGAAGGTCCACATCCCTTCATCGCCGGCGACGCGCAGGCCGGCCGAGACAAAGAGAGAAAACACGAGGGTGGTGATGGTGGGTCGAAGTCGAGCAGTCATAGACGGTATCTTAGCGTGAGTGAGCCACCAGGAATGACGAGTCGGCCCGCTGCCACTGCCTTTCCCGCGGCAACGGTCATGGCCTTTCGGCCTTCTCCGGCCGGAGCCCCGACGCCGGAAGTGTTCCTGGTCCGACGCAATCTCCGGATGGCCTTCTTCGGCGGCGCCCATGTGTTCCCGGGCGGACGCCTGGACCCTGGCGATCGAGATCCTGACGCGAGCGCGTGGTGCAGCGGCGCGGACGAAACAGGGCGTGGTATGGGCGATCTCGACGCGCTCGAGGCGACCGCATATCGGCTGGCCGCGATCCGCGAAGTGTTCGAAGAATCAGGAATCCTCCTGGCGCGCGACGCCGCCGGCCGTTGGGCCTATCTGGCGTCGCCGCGTGAAAGCGGACTCGACCGGCTGCGACAGGCCGTCCATTCCGGCGCGCTGTCGTTACGGGAGGCCCTTCGACCGAGGGGGCTGTTTCCGGCGCTCGAGGCGCTGATCCCAATCGCTCACTGGGTGACGCCCGAGGTTGAACCCAAACGATTCGACACGCGGTTCTTTCTCGTCCCGGTCGAAGGGTCGAGCGGGGCCCTGCATGACGAGGCCGAACACCTGGCGAGCGCGTGGATGACAGCCTCTGCCGCGCTCGCGAGCTTCGATCGCCGCGAGATCGTCCTCGCGCCGCCGACATGGCGACTGCTGAAGGACTTCGAGTCGTGCGCGAGCTGGGCCGAGGTCGAGCGGCGCGCGCGCGCGTGCGTCATCCAGCGAATTCAACCGCGCTTCGTGCAGGAGAACGGCGAGGATCTGTTGGTCCTTCCGGGCGATCCGCTGTATCCGGCGCCACTGAACGAGCAACTCACGCCGCCGACGCGGTTTCGGCGGGACCCGGATCGTTGGCAGCCGATCTAGGCTTTTGGTGTAGGCTGTGGGCTTTCGGCCCACCCCCTGTACATGGATCTGGGACCGCTAGCGGAGCGATGACGCCGTCTCCGTGACGACGTCGAACGGCAGCCGCTCTGCTTCTTCGCCGTTCAGAAAGAGACGCATTTCGTATTTGCCGAGGCTCCAGCCGGCGGGGGCGGGCAGGAACTCGAATCCGATGTTGCGGGTCCCGACGGTCACGAGCTCGAAGGAGCTCGCCGAGCGATCGGTCGACAGCTCGTAGAGGCTGGCGCGAACCTTCGTTCCCAGCGGCGCATGCAAGACAGTGGCGGTGACGTAGATCGCTGACGCGTCGCGCGGAAACCGTCTCGTGATGTCGATTGGAGTGATGAGGCGGCGGTCGATGTTGCGGGCGAGCTGTCCGCCAGCGAGTGTGGCGTCTCGAGGGAACAGAAAGCGGAAGGACACGCCCAACGTGGCCAGCAAGAGACCCGCGACAACGCCGCCCGCCACGACGGGGATGCGGATGCGCCTCACGCGACGGCCACTGACAAGGTCATAGCCCTTCCGAGCGAACACGCAAGAACAAGTTGTGAGTCATTGTAACGTATCCGCAGCTCGCCGGAACCTGCCCTCCGCCCGTGTCGGCACTCGCCACCTGGTTTGTCGAAAACTCGTGCAGATAAGTGAACGCGACTCAGGATCCCATTTCTCGCCGTATGCCGTTGACGATTCGCTCGAGCTCTCCGACGAGCGGGCCGTCGCCCGCCTGACGAAACGCCCGCACCAGCCCCGCGTAGTACTCGACGACGTCATCCGCCGTTGCGTTGAAGCGGTCCCAGACGCTTTCCCCGACCTTCCGCAGGTCGCGAAGGATGGTGTACGCGTTGTGCACCTTGTCGGCGGCCGAGACGCGGAGCGCGTCGGCCGGCAGGGTGCCGGCGTGTTCGACGTAGCGCTGCTTTCGCTCCACCCACGGCTCTTTGTGCTGCGCCCACGAGTCGGTGCAGTGCTCGACTATGCGCGCGACCTTGTCGCCGTAGCGGATGCGGATGTCGTCAAGCCGCGGGCGACCGCCGTGGTCCTCGGCCGCGTCGTGCAGGAGCGCAGCAATCGCTTCGTCTTCGTCTCCGCCATCATCCAGCACGAGCGACGCGACCCCCAAGAGATGCGAGATGTAAGGCACGTCGCTCCCTTTGCGCCGCTGCGTGCCATGAAGGGCGTTCGCGTAGTGGAGGGCATCCTCGAATCGGGCGGTGAGGGTCGTCATGCCGGGGAGGATATATCGACTACCGACTCCGGACTACCGACTATCGACTACCGACTCTCGACTGATCTAGACTCCGCGCCATGTCAGCATGCATCCTTCGGCCTCTTGGCCTCCTTGCCCTCGTCATGCTCGCGCTGGAGCCGAGCCCCGGCGCCCAGCCGAGGCCCTACGATCTGGTCCTGAAGAATGCCCGGATCGTCGACGGGACCGGCAGCCCGTGGTATCGCGGCGACATTGCGACAAGCGGCGACACGATCGCGAAGATCGCACCAGCGATCGCCGAGCCGGCCGCGCGGGTCATTGATGTCAAAGGTCAAGTGGTGTCTCCCGGCTTCATCGATGTCCACACGCATGCCCGCCGCGGCATCTTCGACGTCCCCACCGCGGACAACTACGTGCGGCAGGGTGTGACGACGTTGATGGAAGGGCCAGACGGCGGTTCGCCCGTACCGTTGGCGCCCTTTTTTCAGAAGCTCGAGGCGCTGCGCAAGTCCCCGAACATCGGCAGCTTCATCGGCCAGGGTTCGGTCCGGAGCGCCGTCATCGGCGAGGTCGATCGTAAGCCGACGGCGGACGAGCTGGGGCACATGCGTCAGCTCGTCGAGGAGGGGATGCGCGACGGCGCGTTCGGGCTGAGCTCAGGTCTCTTCTACGTGCCGGGTCGGTTCACCCCGACCGATGAGGTGATCGAGCTCGCCAAAGTGGCCGGCCGGTTCGGCGGCATCTACATCTCGCACATGCGAGACGAGGCGACAGGGGTCCTCGACAGCGTGCGCGAGACGATCAGGATTGGAGAGGAAGGCGGGCTGCCGACGCAGGTGACCCACCACAAGGTCGTCGGCCAGGGCAACTGGGGCAAGAGCGTGGAGACCCTGCGACTCATCGATGAGGCGCGGCGGCGCGGCGTCGACGCGACGATCGATCAATACCCTTACACGGCGTCGAGCACGAGCATCCAGGCAGCGCTGATTCCGGCCTGGGCGCAGGAGGGCGGACGCGAACGGATGCTGGCGCGCCTGAAGGAGCCCGCGACCCGCGCGAAGATCAAAGAAGAGAGCATCAGGATTATCAGGTTCGAGCGCGGCGGCGGCGACCCCAAGAACGTCGTGATCGCCCGCTGCGCATGGGATCCGTCGCTGGCGGGAAAAACCCTCGCCGAGGTCGCGCAGAAGCGCGGCCTCGAGCCCACCGTCGAGAACGCTGCCGAGGCGGCCATGTGGATTGCGGAGCAGGGTGGCTGCGGAGGGATCTTCCACGCCATCGGCGAGGACGATCTGGTACGGATCATCAAGCATCCCGCGACGATGATCGGATCGGACGGGGAGATACCGATCTTCGGCAAGGACAATCCGCATCCGAGGAGCTACGGCACGTTCGTGCGGGTCCTGACGGTGTACGTCCGCGAGAAGAACGCGATCACGCTGGAGGACGCGGTGAGAAAGATGACCTCGTTCCCGGCCCAGCGGATCGGATTGTCCGATCGAGGAGTCCTGCGGCCCGGCATGAAGGCGGATCTGGCGGTGTTCGATCCCGGCCGCGTCCGCGACACCGCAACCTTCGCGCAGCCCCACCAGTACGCGGAAGGCTTCAGCTGCGTCATCGTCAACGGTCAGGTTGTGTACGAGAGCGGGGCGATGACGGCCGCCAGGCCCGGGCGCGTGCTGTACGGACCGGGGCGACAACCCTCTGTCTCGAAAGCCGCTGAACGTGATCGGCGGTAGCGCAGCCTGGCCAGCATCCCGCAAGTGCCCCTCGACCTCACCGCAGACGACCTCGCGCAGCTCCACGGGGAACGCGGCGCCGGGAGCCGGATGGCGATGTCGATCATCGTCCGCATGGCGGAAGTCCAGGCGGCCGAACGGCTCCTCGACATCGAACAGGCACACATCGATAGCGCAATCTACATGGGCGAGGCTGGGCTCGAGTTCGCGGAGCGGCTGGCCTCGCTCGGCGCGAACGTCGCCGTGCCGACGACGCTGAATGTCAGCGGCCTCGACGAGAACCATTGGCGTGAGTGGGCTGTGCCGGCGGAGTGGGCTGCCAATGCTCACCGCCAGATGGTCGCCTATCAGCGGATGGGGTGCCAGCCGACCTGGACGTGCGCGCCATACCAGACAGCGACGGCCCCTCGGTTCGGCCAGCAGATCGCCTGGGGCGAATCGAATGCCATCGTCTTCGCGAATTCCGTGATCGGCGCGCGCACGGAGCGCTATCCCGATTTCCTGGACATCTGTGCGGCGGTGACGGGACGCGTGCCGGCCACCGGCCTGCACCTGACGGAGAATCGCGCGGGCGAGATCCTGCTGGCGCTCGACCGCGTGCCGCTGGCGCTTCAGCGGCACGACGCCTTCTATCCAGTGCTCGGACATCTGATCGGCAAGATCGCGCGCGATCGCGTGCCGGTCATCGAAGGCCTGACGGTGAGGCCGACCGACGATCAGCTCAAAGGCATGGGCGCCGCGGCCGCTTCGTCCGGCAGCGTGGCCCTCTTCCACATTGTCGGGTTCACCCCGGAAGCGCCGACGGTCGAGGCGGCCTTCCAGGGTCGCGACCCCGCGGAGCGGATCCCGATCGAGATGAGCATGCTCCGCGACGCCCGCCGCGAGTTGACGACCTCGACCGGCAAGGAGCTGGATCTCGTCGTCCTCGGGAGCCCGCATTTTTCGCTGGCGGAGTTCCGCCAGCTTGCGCCGCTGCTGGTAGGTCGTCACGCGCATCCCAACGTCAAATTCCTGGTGACCACCAGCCGGGTGATGGCCGATCTGGCTCGGGATGCGGGGATCGTCTCGGCGCTCGAGCGATTCGGTGGGAAAGTCACGGTCGACACCTGCATCCTGGCTTCGCCGATGCTTCCGCCGGACATCAAACGCCTGCTGACGAACTCGGCGAAGTACGCCTACTACGCACCGGGACTGTTGAAGGTGGATATCGCGTTCGGGAGCCTCGCGGATTGTGTGCGATCCGCCGTCGAAGGGCGTATCGTTCGCGATGAGTCGTTATGGGAGCAACACTGAAAAGCGTCGGGATTCGGGATTCGGGGTTCGGGATTCGTGGTTAGACGGACGTCTCAGAGGAGTGCTTATGACTCTCCGGTTGTTCACTCCGCTCGTATTACTGGCCGTCACGTTGACGCCGGCGGCCGGCCAGAGGCGAGGCGAGCCCAACCCGTTTCCCGGCGGGACCAACCCTGATGGCTCGTTGAGGCCAACGCCGCCGCTGACCCGACTGTTCACGCAGGACGCTTACACACCACAGAGCCCGCGGAGGCCGCAGAGAAAACTTATTATTCTCTGTGTGCTCTGTGAGCTCGCTACAGACCCACTGTGACACGGTTCCGTGCGCACGCCGTCGTCGCGGGGACTGCCGAGGGCCTCGCGCTCGTGTCGGACGAGCCGCTCAGCTTCTGGGGCGGCTTCGACCACACGACCGGCGAGGTCATCGATCGCCGCCATCCGCTTGCGGGTCAGGTGGCGACCGGCCGCGTGCTAGCCGTGCCGTTCACGCGCGGGTCGAGCACGACGACCGCGGTGCTGCTCGAAGCCGTGAGATCCGGGACGGCGCCTTCGGCGATTCTGACTCCGGCGTTCGACTCCTTCTTTGCCCTCGCCTCCATCGTCGCGGACGAGATGTACGGAACAGCGATTCCGATTCTCGTGCTCGCGCCCGCCGAGTTCTCCCAGCTGCGGACAGGTCAGCACGTGCGGATCCACGCCGACGGGGCGATCGAGATCGACTGACCGCGCAAACGCGTGCGCTTGTGATCAGTCTCACGTCAACGCGCGTCACATCGCGGCAATCGCGCGCATTCCTCGACAATCCGCTCGGATCCCCTCAAATCTGGGGCCGGTCGTCCGATAACAGAATTGATGAGAACGCATCCAGTCTCTTTCGGCGTCGTCTCCGTGATTCTCATGACCCTTGTGGGCGGCCTCGCGCCGGCGCGCGCGGACGTGCGGCGGTTCCGCGCGTTCGTCTATCCGGACCGATTCGATCCGGCCCGCTCGCTCGTCGTCGAGGATTTCCACGTCAACGAGACGGTCTGGGATGAGGGCGGCGTGCAGTATGTGAGGGTCGTCGGACCGGACGGGACGTTCAAGCTGCCGTTCAACGTCCTTGGTCAGATCGAAGTCGTCAGGTTTATCGGGCTGGTCGACGGCATGGTGGCGCGCTACGAGGTCAGGGTCACGACCAGGAGCGAGGAAGTCCGCATCGGCGCGCTGGAGCTGCGAGTGATGCGCGGCATGGTGTCAGGGAACCCCTGGCATCTTTTCCCCGGCACCCGCGAGGATCGCGGCGCGAACTTCTGGCGCATCGTCATTGGCGACGTGCCGATCGAGCCGACGGTGGCCGTGGCGCTTCCGCCGCCGGCCGAGGCCGTGGCCGCACCGGCGCCGGAACTTCCACCCCCGGGGATTCCAGGGGTGATGGTCGTGCCTCCGCCGCCGGCCGTACCGCCGAGTCCTCCCGAGCTCCCCCCTTCGGGTGGGAGAGGCGGGATGCGAGGCATGGAGCTCACCGATGAGGAGTTCGCGCGGATGAGCCTCGACGAGCTGAACCGGCTGCAGCCCTTGGACGATGTGTTCTTCGATCTCGATCGCTCGAGCATCAGGCTCGACGGGGCCGACGCGCTGCAGCGCGACAGAGACTGGCTGAGACGGTTCGGCAGCACGCGCATTCTGATTCAGGGTCACACAGACCCGCGCGGCACGCACGAGCACAACGTGGGGCTTGGCCGGCGTCGAGCCGACGCGGTCAGGAACTATCTCGTGAAGCTCGGCGTGCCCGCGAATCGGATCACGATTCGGACCCTCAACTCGGACGCGCCGTTCTGCACGGAGCAGACCGAGCCGTGCTGGCAGGAGAACCGCCGCGCGCATTTCGTCATCACGGCGAAATAGCCGCATTCTTGGACTACAGCGTTTTTCACTTCGCTGTAGCGTAGTTCTCAGTTATCAGTCATCAGTTTTCAGTTATTTGCGGGCGAGATCCGAACTGAAAACTGACTACTGAGAACTGAAAACTGCACTAGAATCGGGGGGCCGATGGCCCCCCGGTTCCCGGCCCTCTCGACCGCCCCTCTTCTCCTTTCCGTCATCGTCCAACTGAGCGCTGCGAGCCAACCACCGGCGCCGCCCCGCCTGACGCTGCAGGCGGCCCTCGCGGCCGCCGCGGAATCCAACCGACTGCTCGCGGCGGTGCGCCTGACCGGTGCGATCGATCGGGCCGGCATCGGCGTCGCCCGCGAGAGGCCGAATCCGGACTTCACGTTCGAAGCGGATCGCGATGTGCCGCGACAGGCGTTCGGGCTGGGGTTGCCGTTCGAGACGGCCGGCAAGCGCGCCCGTCGCATCGACGTGGCGACGGCGACGCTTGCCCATACCGAGGTTCTCGTCGCGGTTGTGGCGCTCGAGGTCCGGCGTCAGGTCCGGGTCGCGTACTTCGATTTGGTCGCGGCGACACGACGCGTGGCCATCACGGAGGAACTGCGCGGTCTCGCCGGGCGGCTTCGTGATGCGGCGGCGGCCCGGTTCGAGTCGGGCGCCGCCCCGCGGCTGGAATCGTTGCAGGCGCAGCTCGCGCTGGCCCAGGCCGAGAACGAAGCGGCCGCGGCGGCGGGGCGGCTTCTGGCCGCAAGAGCGTCGCTGAACACGCTGATCGGGCGGCCGACCGACACCGCGATCGAGCCGGCAGACGATTTCGATGTCGGGCCGCCGCCGCCGCTCGATCTGGCGGCAGCCCTGGTCGCGAACGTCGATCTGGCCGTCCTGGATCGGGAGATCGCCCAAGCAGTGGCGCAGCAGCGCCTGGCGCGGGCGATGCAGTCGCCCGACCCGACCGTCACCGGCCGATTCGAACGGGATGTCGAGCCGGACTTCATGTACGGCTGGCAGTTCGAGACGACCATCACGATTCCGCTGTTCACGCGTCATCGAGCCGCGGTCCTCGTTGGGGAGGCGCGGGTCACGCAGCTTCGAGCCGAGCGCGAGGCGATCCTGGCACGCGTGACGGGCGACGCTTCGGCTGCGCTGGCGCGATCGATGGCCGCACGGCAGCAATTCCTGCGGTACAGAGATGAAATCCTGCCGCAGTCGACCGAGATCGAACGCATGGCCGAAGACTCGTATCGATCGGGACAGTCGGGGCTGGTGGTCTTTCTTCAGGCGCTGCAGGCGGGACGCGAGGTCAGGCTGCGCGCTGCTGAAGCAGGCGTCGACTACCAGGCGGCCATGGCCGACCTCGAGCGCGCGCTGGGGGTGCCACTGCCGTGACCAACGCAGTAGCCAGCTTGGTGTTGGTACTTGCCGCGCTCGCCGCGCCCGCCTGTCGCCGCGAAGCCCCCGAGGAAACTGAAACGCAGACCGCCGTCGCGGTCGCGGTGGCGCCCGCAGCGCGCAACACCATCCGCGAGGTCATCGCGGCCAGCGGGGTTGTGACGCCAGCGCCGGGCGCGGAGCTCGTCGTGACCGCGCCGGAAGCGGCCCGGATCGCGGAGATGCCGAAGGCTGAAGGCGATCGCGTTCGGGCCGGCGATCTGCTCGTGCGCTTCGACATCCCGTCACTCGCGAAAGAAACGGCCGCGAGCCGCGCCGAGGTCGAGCAAGTCCAGGCTCGCCTCGAGAACGCGAAAGCCGCCGCGGCGCGCGTGAAAGGGTTGTTCGAGCGTGGCATCGCCGCGATGAAGGAGGTCGAGGACGCCGAGCGCGACCTGCGGGACGCGGAGGCGGCGCTGTCGCGTGCCCAAAGCGCCAGTCGCGCCGCGGAGACACTGGCCGGTCGTGCGGAGGCGAGGGCCCGTTTCGCCGGCATCATCGCGAAGCGCTGGCACAACCCCGGCGATCTCGTGGAGCCAGGCCAGTCGGATCCCATCCTGCGGGTCATCGACCCGTCCCGGCTCGAGGTCGCGGCCGCGGTGCCGGTCGACGCCGTGACGCGGATCGTCGTAGGCGGCGCCGCCCGCGTCATCG
>JACOUA010000397.1 GCA_016178075.1 Acidobacteriota bacterium | reverse complement strand
GGGGTCGGCGAGTCTCATCGGCGCACGGGCACGTCGACGCGCGTCAGGGTGACGATCTCGATCGACTTGCCATCGGTCAGCCTGACAACGAGATCCACGACGCCAGAATAGTTCAGACGATCGATCTCCTGACCGCGCTGGTGGCGATCCTTCAGCGTCTCGATTGCGCGGCGGGCTCTGACGGTCGATCCGTTCGCGACGTCGGCGGTGATGGTGGCCGAAATCGCCTCATCGCGGTTGCGTTCGAACACCATCTCGTCGAACGAGATCTGTGTGATCTCGATCGCGGCCGATCGCAGCAGCCCGGCCAGATCGCCGGCCACTCGATCGAAGGTCGCGCTCGTGTCTCTTTCGGGAAGGTCCCAGACATACGGACTGCGTCCCGCGAACGCTTCGGCGGCCGCGCGCGTGCCGGCCGGTGTGGGGCCGGCGATGACCACGGCACCGTCCGCCCATGCGGCGAGTCCCTGGCTTGGCTTCAACGTGGCGATGCGCGCGCCGACGGCCGCCGGCACTCGGGATTGATTCGCGCCCACGAGAATCAGCGGCCGCTTGTCGGATGCCGCCAGCTCGGAGGATCGCGAGACCGGCGGCAGCATCATGCCGGTCATGTTGAAGCCGAGCCGCGCGGACACGGCCGACGCAGCTCCGATGTCGTCGCGTGTGGGTTCGTCGGGCAGCACGAGGCGCGCGTTCGCAAAATCACCTCGGCCCTCGTCGGCGCGGTCCTGCCGCATGCCCGTTTGAGGGAACACCCTCGCCAGGCCCCCAAGCGGAGGGCCGGTCGGGGCCTGCGCCTGCTGAAACGACCGTGCGTGCATGAGGCTGATGATATATGAGACAGGGCTACAACCCTTCTGCATACAATTGTGCCCGTGTCTCGGCTCGCCGCCGGGCCCTCCCCTCGAGCCTCACCTGGTTTTGATCGCGGTGTTTTCGCTGTCATACTTCGTCCCTAGCCGTATCAGTCGACTACAATCGGGCGCGGGAGTGATTCGTGAGACGCCGCAGATACTACACGGGACGGGACTTTCATCGCGCGATCAATATCGAGGAGCTGCGTGGGGTCGCCCGTCGATGCCTGCCGCGATTCAGCCTCGAGTATCTCGAAGGCGGCGCGGAAGACGAGGTGACGCTCCGGCGCAACCGATCGGTCTTCGAGGAGATCGCCTTCCTGCCGCGCACGCTGGTCGGCGTCGGCCAGCGCGATCTGTCCACCGAGCTCTTTGGCACGCGGATCGCGCTGCCGTTCGTCATCGCCCCGACGGGCCTCAACGGCATGCTCCGACACCGCGCCGATTTCTCGCTGGCGCGGGCGGCCAAGACCGCCGGCATCCCCTTCACGCTCGGCACGTTGGGCACCGCGAAGATCGAGGACCTCGTTGCCGAGGTCGGTCCGGTCTGGTTTCAGGTCTACAACATGCGCGCGCGCGAATTCTGGGAGCGGCTCGTGCAGCGCGCCGACCAGGCAGGCTGCCCGGCGCTGCTGGTCACGTCGGACGCGCCCGTGTTCGGCAACCGCGAGTGGGACGTCCGGAACTACGCGGCGCCGGCAAAGCTGACATTCCGGAACAAGCTCGAAGTGCTCCTCCATCCGCGCTGGCTGCTCGACGTGATGATCCGGCAAGGCGGCCCGCGGTTCGAGAACCTGACCGAGATCTTGCCGAAGGGCGACACACGCGCCGTCAAGGGCGCGAAGTACGTCACCGCGCAGCTCGACCCGACGCTGAACTGGGATGATGTGCGGGCGCTGAGGAAACTGTGGCCGCGCGCGCTCGTCGTGAAGGGCATCATGACGGTCGAGGACGCCCGCACCGCCCTCGACCTCGGCGCGGACGGCATCGTCTTGACCAACCACGGCGGACGTCAGCTCGATGGGGCGGTGTCGCCGATGGAGATCCTGCCGGAGGTCGCCGACGCGGTGGGAAATCGGCTGACGATCCTGATCGACAGCGGCTTTCGCCGCGGCGCCGACATCGCGAAAGCGCTGGCGCTTGGAGCCCGCGCCGTCCTGCTGGGGCGGGCCACGCTGTACGGAGTCGCGGTGGGAGGCGAAGCCGGCGCCGCTCATGCCCTCAAGATCCTCAGGTCAGAATTCGATCGGGTCATGGCGCTGCTGGGCTGCACGAGCGTGCGCGATCTCGGTCCGCACCTGGTGCGCTGGCCGACTCACACGGACCGGCCATCCTCGTTGCGTCACATGCAGGGGACGGCGGGAATGCGGTAAAACTGCGCTACGACAAAAAGGTCGGAGCTGAAGGCTGACAGCTGAGAGCTTCTTTATGTCTCACACCTACGAAGAGCTGAAGCACAAATCGGTCACCGAGCTGCGCGAGATCGCGAAGGACCTGGATCACGAAGCGGTGAAGGGGTACACACAGCTCAACAAAGAGCATCTGTTGCCGGCGCTGTGCAAGGCGCTCGGCATTGACGCCCACGTCCATCACGACGCGGTGGGAATCGACAAGCCGGCGCTCAAGTCACGGATCCGCGCGCTGCAGAAAGAGCGCGACGCCGCGGTCCAGACGCACGATCACAGCAAGCTCAAGAGCGTGCGGCGCGCGATCCATCATCTGAATCACCAGATCCGCGCGCACGAGCGATAGGCCCGGCGGTCACTCGCCGCGGCGGATCTTCTCGATCTTCGCGTCGCGGTCGGCCACGATTCGCTCGCGGTCGCGCCGATACCTTTCCTCCAGCGTCTCGCGCTCGGCGGGATCGAACGTGCCGGCGAGCCGGGAACGCTGCATGATCTCCTCCTGCGCGAGCTTCGCCTCGCAGCCGGTCCGAACCTCGGCGATCGCGGCCTTCTGCGCCTCGCTCAGGGAACGCTGTTCGATCCCCTGCTCGGCGTCCTTCTTCCGGAGCCGCTCCATCGCCAGCTCGTAGGCGCTCTTCGGTTCGTCGTTGGATTCAGTCATCAGTTTTCAGTTCTCAGTTTTCAGGTCACGGCCGGCCCGTGGCTTCAACTGTAAACTGAGAACTGATAACTGAAAACTCTTTCCAGGAACTCCCCCCAAGCCCCGTTCGTCGTATCCTGATGGCGGCATGATCGAGGTCCAGGACCTTCGCAAGCAGTACGGCGACCTCGTGGCGGTCGACGGTGTCAGCTTCACCGCCGCCCCCGGGTGCATCTTCGGGCTGCTCGGCCCGAACGGCGCCGGCAAATCCACCATCATCAACTGTCTGTCGGGCCTGCTGCCGCCGACCTCCGGCCGCGTGCGCGTGCTCGGCCACGACGTGGTGGCCCAGCCGATGGAAGCGCGCCGTGAGCTCGGCGTCGTGCCTCAGGAGCTCGCGCTCTACGAGGATCTGTCGGCGCGCGACCACCTGGCGTACAGGGGCGCGGCGTACGGCATGTCGGGATCCGATCTGAAGACGCGCGTCGACGAGGTGCTGGGCATCATCGGCCTCCAGGATCGCGCGCGCGAGCCGGTCAAGCGCTTCAGCGGCGGGATGAAGCGGCGGCTCAACTTCGGCTGCGGCATCGTGCACCGCCCGAAGGCGCTGCTCCTCGACGAGCCGACCGTTGGGGTCGATCCGCAAAGCCGTGTGCGCCTGCTGGATCTCGTGCGGGAACAGGTCGCCGGCGGGACGTGCGTGCTCTACACCACGCATTACATGGAGGAAGCACAGGAGCTCTGTGATCGCATTGCGATCATGGATCACGGAAAAGTGCTGGCTATTGGTACACTGAACGAGCTCCGGGCGATGCTCGAAGAGCACGACCTGGTCCGCGTGCGCGGGCGCTTCGATCCCACACGCGTCCGGCAGGCGCTGGCGTCACTCGATCGCATCGACGTGGTGAGCGCGGAGCCGGATCTGGTCGTGGTCGCGGCCCAGGAAGCCAGCCGAAAGGTCAGCGCGATCCTGGCCGCGCTGACGCAATCCGGCGGTGAAATCCAGGAGACGAGCCTGAGCCAGCCGAGCCTCGAGAGCCTCTTCATCAAGCTGACCGGCCGGCAGCTTCGGGAATAGGGACCGAAGCGCGGAGCGGGGAAGAAGGGGCCCCGCGAGCGCGAGGCTTGACGGGGTGCAGGGGCCCCCGCCATTCAAGAGGGGCCGAAGCGCGGAGCGGAAGAAGGGGCCCCGCGAGCGCGAGGCTTGGCGGGGTGCAGGGGCCCCCGCCATTCAAAAGAAGATGCGCTATCTGTGGACGTCCGCCCTCAAGGACACGAAGCGCCGCCTCGCCGATCCGGCGGCGCTCGCCGTCTGGATTGGCCTGCCGCTGTTCGTCGGGACCCTCTTGAGCGTCATCTCGTCCGGCGGCGGAGGCGTGCCGAAGGCGCACGTCCTGCTGGTCGATCAGGATGACACCCCGGCCAGCCGGCTCGTCGTCACCGCGTCGACCAGCGGCCGGATGGCCGACTATCTCATCGTGGAACGCGTGACGGAGGCCGACGGGCGCCGCAAGATGGATGCGGGCGAGGCGTCGGCCATGCTCGTGCTGCCGAAAGGCTTTCAGCGCGCGATCCTGGACGAGCAGCCCGCCGAGCTCGTCCTGACGACCAACCCGTCGCAGCGCATCCTGCCGCAGATCGTCGAAGAGGGGCTCGACATGCTGGTCGAGGCTGTCTTTTACGCGCAGCAGATCCTCGGCGAGCCGCTCAGACGGATTGCGCAAGGACCCGAAGGCGGCGGATCGGTGTTTTCGAGCGAGACGATTGCCTCGCTCAGCGTTGACATCAACAATCGCGTGGCGCGGCTGCAGAACGTGGTCTTTCCTCCGGTCATCGGCCTGAGGACTCCCTCGCCGGAAGCGCGCACGCCGCAAACGATCGGTGTGATGGCCACCGTCATGACGCCGACGATGCTGTTCATGTCGCTGCTCTTCATCGCGCAGGGGAGTGCCCGCGACATCTGGCAGGAGAAGATCCAGGGCACCCTTCGTCGATCGCTGGCCGTGCCATCTCACATCGGATGGTTCCTGGCTGGCAAGGTCTTGGCCGGCGCCGCGCTGGCGGCGGTCGTGACGCTCGTCGGCCTCGTCATCGTGCGGTTTCTGGGCGTCCCCCTGCTGCGTCTCCCCGGGGCGTTCGTCTGGTGCACGTTCAACGGCGCGGCGCTGCTCTGCCTGTTCAACTTCTTCGATACGCTGGCGGCGACCGAAACGGGCGCCCGGATGCTGTCGACGATAATCGTGTTTCCGATGATGTTCATGGGCGGCTCGTTCTTTCCGTTCGAGGCGATGCCTCCATGGATGCAGGCCATCGGGCGGTGGACGCCGAACGGCCTCGGCGGGCAGCAACTGAAGGCGCTGCTTCGCGGCGCGCCGGACTACGGCGAACTGGCGGTCGCGACCCTGGTCATCATCGGCCTGTCGGCGGTGACGTTTCTAATCACCGTACGTCGGGTGCGGGGAGCCTTCGCGACGAGCTGAGAACAAGTTGTCAGTTATCAGTTGTCAGTTCTCAGTCATGGGAGCGTCTTTGATGACGGCCGCGCCGTGGCGCGGCCAAAACTGATAACTGAAAACTGATAACTGAAAACTACATGTTCCAGTCTGCCTGGTTCATCGCCCGCAAAGACGTTGCGTACCTGTTGCGCCGGCGCGAAACCATCGTCTGGGTCTTCGTCATGCCGTTCCTCTTCTTCTACTTCATCGGGACCGTCACAGGTGGTTTCTCTGTGCGCCCTACGGGCGCCGATCTCCTCGCGCTCAGTGCATCGTCTGACGCCGGGTTTCTCGTCGACGAGCTCGTCCGGCGACTGGAGAAACAGAGCTACCGCGTCGTGCGAGCGCCCACCGAGCAGGAGCTGGCGCGCTACGCGCGACAGCTCGTCGTGCCGATGCAGACCGACGGACGCTCCTTCACCGAGGCGGTGCTGACGGGGAAGGCGGTCGAGCTGAACTTCATGCGGAAGGGTGACGAGCTCGCGGCGAACTTCGATCAGGTGCGAGTGGTCCGCGCCGTCTACGGCCTCGTCGCAGACTTGGCCGTACTGGCCAACTCCAGCGTGCCCGTCACACCCGACGCGCTCGCGGGCGTGAGGGCGAAGCCGAGAGCCCTCAGCGTGAAGGTCGTCTCGGCAGGGCGCCGCCTCGACCCGCCGTCCGGCTTTTCCCAGACCATCCCCGGCACGATGGTCATGTTCACCATGCTGGTCCTCCTGACGAGCGGCGCCATCATGCTTGTCATCGAGCGCGAGCAGGGACTGCTGCGCCGGCTGGCCTCGGCGCCGATCTCGCGAGGATCGATCGTCCTCGGGAAATGGGCGGGGCGGATGGCACTGGCGATCGTCCAGATCACGTTCGGGATGATCATGGGCGCGGTGGTCTTCAAGATGGACTGGGGCCACTCGTTGCCGATGGTCGCGCTGGTGTTGTTCGGCTGGGCCTCGCTGGCCGCATCGCTGGCGATTGTCCTGGGGAGCGTCGCGCGCACGCCCGGCCAGTCCATCGGGATCGGCGTCCTGAGCACGATGGTGATGGCCGCGCTCGGCGGCTGCTGGTGGCCGATCGAAATCACGCCGCCCTGGATGCAGCGGCTCGCGCTCGCCTTCCCGACCGGCTGGACGATGGACGCGCTCCACAAGCTGGTGAACTTCGGATATGGAGCCGAGGCAGCCGTGCCGCACGTCGCCGCCCTGGGAGTCGCCAGCTTGATGATGGGGTTCATCGGTTCACGGGTCTTCAAGTTCAAGTAAGACGTGCCCGGGGCAAAGACGCAACCTGCAAAGGTGCCAGGGCCAGCGGATCTGGGGTCTAATACAGTTTTCAGTTCTCAGTAGTCAGTTTTCAGTTCGAATCCCGCGCGCAATAACTGAAAACTGATGACTGATAACTGAGAACTACGCCACAGCGAAGTGAAAAACGCT
>JACOUA010000029.1 GCA_016178075.1 Acidobacteriota bacterium | reverse complement strand
GGACGCGGTCGCGCCGGTCAGCACCCGGTTCCAGTCCTGAATCGTCAACAGATCCTGCATCGCCCGCTCGACCGCGGCATCCGCCGCGTAGAGCCCTTCCGTCCCGCCGCGATAATTCGCCGCGATCATCGTCTCGGTGGAGGTCGCCATCACGAGCGTCAGCCCGAGCGCGCTCAGCAGCAGCATCGCCATCAACGCGATGACGAGGGCGACGCCGCGCTCACCGCGAAGAATTTGTTGATTGGGTGATTTGTTGATTTGGTGATTGGCCGCGTCCCAGATTCAGATTCCTCGGCGTGACGTCGAACTGCACTTCCTGGTCGGGCAGGTAGCGCTCGCCACTGGTCGTCGTGCCGGCGCGCGCAAACAGCGTGCCCGCCGGGCCGCGAAGCGACTTCTCCGAGGCCTGCACCCGCAAGGTCACACGCACGCGGCGGATCCGCAGCAAATCGGCGTCATAGCGCGAGGGATAACCCCCATCCGGGCACCACGGACCGTCGGTGAACAGCGCCGGATCGAGCTTCATCAGCGAGCCTGGCACCGTATTGAGCGCCGGCAGCCTCGACACCTGACGTCCGGTCGCGCCATCGATGGTGAAGGCGCAGTTCTCCCCCGCCGGCCAGGTGTCGCCTGGCACGTCCACGCCAAGCGCCGGCGGTCGAGGGCCGTACGTCGTCCATGGCCCTTTCGGATCTGACACAGGCTTCAGCAGCTCCGGGGCCCGCGGCTCACCGAAGTACTCGAGCTGAAACCCCACGACGTTCTCGACGATGGGGATGTCGTTCTGATAGCCGTCGTAGTGCATCAGCTGAAACGTCTCGGTCGCCGGATCGCTCTTGAACCAGTAGGTGTGCATCGCAATCTGGGCGATGCGCGCGCCGAGCTCGTAGGGTTTCGAGAACGGATCGCTGCCATGCTGCAGGTGCAACGCGGCAGATTGAATGGCCGTGATGGTAAACGTGTCCCATGCGCCCGCATCGTCGAAAATGAGGACGCGCATGCCCTCGTTGAACCCGCACAGCGGGTCGTTCTTGGGACATCCCGGCTGGGCGTTCACTTTGATCTCCGACGCCGAGTTCGGCATCGTCTCGGCGATGATGCACTGCGAGGCCGTCGTCGGGACGTACATGACCGAGATAGCGTCCGGCCGATAGAACACCCCACGCGCGGGATCGGCGTTTTGCGTGCCGACGCGGTAGGGCACGACCGGCGCGAAGAAGTTGTTCAGCATGCCGACCGCGGCGCCCGAGTAGGTGCCGGCGCCCGCCATCAGCAGATCCTTGTGGAGCGCGTCGATCGCCACACGCAGCCGCTGCTGCATGTCGGCCGCCTCCGGCTGCGCCTGAAACGTGCCCTGCGCCGGATTCAACAGCCCAAAGAGGGCCCCCGTCACGATCATGATGATCGCGGTGGCCATCAGGAGCTCGACGATCGTGAAGCCGCGCTGATCGGTCTTGATGGCGCGGGGCCCCACCCCCGCGCCCTCACGCGCTTCGCGCGACGCCCTTCTGGACCGCCGTAGCCTTGGCGAAGGCGGTCGGGCTTGCCGCGCCGCTTCGCGGCGCAGCCCCAGTTGCGTGCTCATATCGATTTCCGCGTCTTGATGCTGACGAGCCGGGCCTCGTCCGGCAGGCGGCTCACCGGGCCGTCGTCCGCCGACCCGCGATTGCGATTGCGGGTGACGAGCACCTGGAGAATCAAGGTGTTGTTGGGATTCGTCGGCAGCGGCTCGACCGACCAGCGGCGGATGTACGCCGTGCCGGGCGGCGGCAGCGTACCGGTCCCGACCCACCGCCCGAAGGGATCGAGATAGTCGACGAAGCCGGCGGTGTTCTGCGACAGCGTCCCGGCGGGCGACGGCGACAACCCGGTGCCGCCGGTCGGTGTCTCGGGCACGACGCTGACGTCGGTCGAGAAGTCGCTGAACGGCAGTCCAATCGTGTCGAACCCCCAGGTCAGCGACCGAAGGTGCTCCATCTTCTGCTCGGCCAGCACCGCCGCCAACGTGGTGGACCTGGAGGATGTGTTCGCCCTCGTCGCAATGGCGAACAGCTGCGCGAGAGAGACCAGCGCGACCGACAGCACGGCCGTCGCCACCAGCACCTCAGCGAGCGAGAAGCCGGCATTATTGGATTTGCCGTGCGGCGGCGGCTCCGCCCCATCCGAGAAGAACGACTGGGCTCCGCGGCGGCTCGTTGTTGGATTCGGGGACGCCTGGATCCCCGTTGGCCTCACGGCCTGCCACCCGCCTTCGCCAAGGCTACGGCGGACAGGCCGCCTTGCCCGCCGAAGCTCAAAGAGCGGAGGCGGGTCGCTTTCGCTCGCGGCGCTGATTCGCCAGAACGATCCGTTACTGGAGGCGAATCCTGCCAAGGCCGTTGATGCTGATGGTGTTGGTGGACAAGCTGTTCCCGACTGTGATCGCGATCTCGGTGGCGCCAATCATCGGCCACGGATTGCCGGCGCCGCCATCGAGGTGCGCGGTTCCGTCGGGCCAGAATTCGATGGTTCGGGAGGCGAGGAACTGTACGTCAGCGGGCAGACGGCGCAAGGGCGCGTCGTGGTTCGGGCGCGTGAGGCTGTTCTGATCGGCGGGCGGATAGGGATAGCTGGCTTCGCTGCACCGATTGGTCGCGCTGTCGGCGGAGTCGGGGACGCCGACCGAGCCGATGAGCTCGACCGCTCGGAACTGCCCCGGCGCCGGACATTCGAACCGCACGCGGATGGGCCGTTGCGTCGCGACAGCTTTGTGCCGCGCCGCCTGCAGCTCCGACTGCACGATCCGCGCGGCGCCGCGCACGTGCAGGATCCCGCTCGTGTTCTGGAGCATCGGGAAGCTCATGCCGACGACGATCACGGAGAGCGTCGAGACTGCCAGCATCTCGATCAGCGAGAAACCGGCCTGGTGGTGAAGGCGAGCGGACAACATAGACCTGCTGTCCGTTCAGCAACCAGCCTGCCAGCGGACGCGGCGCGACGCGAAAGGACTATTTCCCTGAAATGGCGAGGATTAGTCGAATCGGCAGGAAAGACAGATCAACCGAGTGCTGGCCGACCTGGGGCACGCGCGCAAAACTGCACAACACGTCTTGTTGTAGCGATTCAGGAATCCGGGCGGGCACGGGGGCCCGCCCCTACGCCGGACACGCGGTTCATCGTAGGGGCAACCCCCTGCGGTTGCCCCGTTGACCCGTCAGCGGGCTTCCCGCCACGACAGGATCCGCACGCCGGCCTGCCCGACGCCGTTGTTGAAGTCTTCCGCGTCGCCGAAGACCTCAACCTTCCCCCCGGCACCGACGACCAGATGCTGGTCGACGACGAACGGCGACGTGGCGCGCGCACCGACGATCGTCTGCACCCTGGGCGTGTCGGTGCGACCGATCTTGCCGTCGCCGGTATTGTCGTAAGCCGGCCCGCCGATGAAGGTCAGGGCATACAGATTCGCGTCGGGCTCCGAGCAGGGCGCGGACGGCTTGAACACGCTCGTCGCAAAAAAGACGATGTCACCCGCGACGGCTGGGAACGCCGTCACCTTCTCGTCGTCCGCGACGCCATCCACCTTCGCCAGAGGCAGGTCCAACCGCCTGATGCCGACGCCGTCCTGATCGAGGATGCCGAGCAGACGATAGGATTGGGACACGCCCGTCGACGGCAGCAGATCGCTGCCCGTGCCGAAGAACAGATACTGCTGCGTGCCGCCCACGTTCACCGTCGCCATCGAGGCAAACAGCGGCTGCGAGGGGCCGGCGTCGTAGAGATTCTGCGGGCCCGACACGAACACCGGCTTGTTGCTCGCATCGAGGCCCATCCGGAAGCGCCAGATTCGGCCGTCGAGATCCCCGATGTAGGCGGTCGTCATGAACCGGGAGTCCGAGGGCCCGGTGGCGACCGGGTCGGACTGCAGCGCGTTCTTCATCTGGCCGCAGTTTCCCGCGGCCGCGCAGTCGTCCACATCCTCGGCGCGGCCATCGCTCCTGACGTCGAGGCTGTCGAGCACCTGGCCACCCGCCACGTCGATCATGTAGAACGTCGTCCCGGCCACGATCGCGCCTCGATTGGCCTGGCTCTGCCTCGATGCCGACAAGAAGCCGGAGCCGGTGAGCAGCGCATACGGCCCGGCGCTGCCGGAGACCTGACCCACCGCCGGGTCCGACCAGGTCTCGCCCACGGTCTTGTCGAGCACGGGCGCCGTCGCACTGATGTCGCCGTACGGCGTAATGGTCGGATCGAAGCTCGAATAGCGCGGAAAGCTCCAGGCGAACGGAACGCTGGCTGGATTCCGGAACCAGGCCAGCACGTTCGCCACGTTGTCGTCTCCGGACGCCACCACCGACGCGATACCGGCCAGCGTGACGTCGAAGGACTGATAGAACGTGCCGCCAGGGCCCTCGCCTACGAACAGATACGTTCGCCACGTGCCGGCTATCTTGACGTCGGCGATCTTCGGCGACGCATCGACGAAGAAGTTGAAGGTGCCCGGGGATTGACCCTCGCGCAGCGCCTTCAGCTTCGGGAGCAGATTGAACGGGATCATTGCCCAGACTTCGACGCCGAGCCGTGCATCGATCGCGTGCAACATACCGTCGTTGGCGCCGACGATGATCAGGCCGCGCCGGCCTTTGTTGGCCTCAACGAAGGCCGGGTAGGCCTCGTCGGGCGGCGGATCCAGCGACGGCGGATCGAGGAACGCTGGTGTGGAGCCGACGATCGCGCCGAGTGGCTGCCCGCGAATGAAGTCGATGAGCGCGACCGGATCGGTCGTCGCGAGGTACGGAGACAGCAGCGCCGCGGACGCGCTCGTGAACGGGACCACCCGCCCATCGGGCAGGATCGTGAAGACATTGCGATCGATCGCGGCCGGGACGCTCGCGACCCAGAGGCGCGTCCCGTCAGCCTGGAACCTGTAGCCTGATGGCTTCCGGCTGTCAGGCTCGGGTCGGTAGGTTCGAAAGGCTCTCAGCCGCGCCTCGAAGCCCGGCACCACGAACCCCGTTGTCACCATCACATTCGACCGCTGGGGAATGATCGTTCCGACGCTGGTCCGGATGACCGTGTTGGGCAAGGGATTGCCCGAGATATCGCGGGCGTTCGAAAGGTCCGCCGTTCCGACGATCGGGCTCGTGACCTGGAATTCGCTGACGGGACCGAACGGAAACTGCACCGACGGCGGCGTGTTGAACGTCGTGGCATCGGCGAACGCGTGCTGCACGGCGGTCGCCACGGCTGACACGAGCTCCGGTACGGCCGATCCAGCCGGGGTCGCGTCGATCGTGCTCTTCGCAATCTCGACATATCGGCCGCCGCTGTTGGCGGCGATGGCCTGAAGCTGGGCCACGGCCGACGCCGCAGGCGCGAGCGCCACGACGTAGATCGGGACGCGCCTGCCGCCGACGTTGAGGAATTGCGACGCTTTCGCGGCTGGATTCTGGCTGGCGGCGGTCGTTCCTTCTCCGCCGCCGACCACGAGCACGACGACGGTGTTGCGGCAGGCCGCGTCGGCCGCAATCAGGCGCGAGGCCTCCGACCAGGCGTCGTCGAGCATGTACTCGATGGGGGCGTCCACGGTATTCTTGGAATCGCGCCCGCCAGGTAGAAGCGCGCCGGCCTGGTCCGGAGTCTTTCCAAGGGTCGCGAGCACGCTGGCGTTCGCGCCGGCGGCATCAGGCCTGACCAGCGGCGCGGTCACCGCTGTCAGCGATCCGCTGACCGCATCGACTTCAGGCCGGCTGATCAGCCACTTGCTCACCTGCCCGGTCTCGGTCGGCGTCGCAAATGCCAGGTCCAACGTGCGCACCGGTCCCTCGTTCCGAAGCGGTCCGAGTCGTGCGTTGGCCTGGCGTGTCTTGATCAGGCCGAAGCGGGCGACCGCTTGATTGGCCTGCACCGCCCGCAGCAACGCCGTGCGGGCCAGGCTCAGTCGCGTGCGGGCCTCGAAGGTGGCATAGCCGGCCTGCAGGTCGCCCACCCCCACGATCGAGGTCGCTTCGAACTTGTCGCTGGTCACAGACAGGTCCGTGTGGGCCAGCCCGATGTACCGCCGGCGGTATTTGGTCGCCGTCGTCTGCGGGGTGACGCCGAGCACGGACTCGTACGGCTGGCCCAGCACGGCATATGTCTGCGGATCGTAGTAGTCGTCATTCGCGTCCCGCTGCATGCGGTTGGCCGTCTCGACGACGAGCAGCACGTTCGGCTGCGTGCGCTTGAGGAAGAGCAGCGAATCCAGCTGCGCGGCCGCGCGACCGGGCGCGAGCACGCCTGCGAGGGCGAGCAGCACAACGGCGGTCTCTTTCATTGCGAGACGATGCCTCCCGTCGAGGTCGACATCTCGGCACGCGAGAGGCCCTTCCCCGGCGTCTGAACGGCCGCCTTCCGGGCACGCCGGTTCTGCTCGTCCTGCCCGCGCTGGGCCGTGTAGCCGCGCTCGAGCTCGGTCATGTCAGTGCGGGCGACCGTGGCGTAGATCACATTGCGCGCGCCGTGCGGCCCGTAGGCTTCCGCGCGCAGCGAGAGCACGCCGGTCCCCGGATTGCCGGCGTCCGCCCCATCGACCGCCGGGTCGTCGTCGGTCTCCGACGGATCGTCGCCGACGAGGACGATGACGTAGTACTGAGAATCGACCGTGCCGGTCGGCACAAGTTCGTTGAGCGGCCCGTACGCGAACGGCTGCCACCGTGGGTTGTTCGGGCCCCAGGGACGCTCGGGCGTCATGCCGTTCATTTCAGCGTCGGTGCACGACGTCAACCTGCCGCACCGCGCCATGTTCATGACCTGGCCGAGATCCAGTGACGAACCGTCGGGAAGCGTGCGCGCGCCGCTCGGTGCCCCGTCGATGAAGCCCGAGGTCGCCTTGCCCGACAGCACCGTGTTCCAGTCCTGAATCGTCAACAGGTCCTGCATGGCGCGCTCGAGCGCCGCGTCCGCCGCATACAGCCCCTCCTCCCCGCCTCGATGGTTGCTCGCGATCATGGTCTCGGTGGAGGTCGTCATGGCGAGTGTGAGCCCGAGGGCGCTCAGGAGCAGCATCGCCATGAGGGCAATCAGCAGAGCGATCCCGGACTCGTCTTTCACCATACGGTCACAGCATTGCGGATTGCGGATTCGCGATTGCAGGATTGATTGATGATTGTCGAGTGCCGATTGAGGAATGAAGGACGATTGAACAGAATTCCGAAGAATTCCGGCGAATCGTCCTTGATTCCTCAGTTCCCCGCAATCGTCAATCGTCAATCAATCCCTCAATCGCCAATCGTCAATCGTCAATTCTTCCTACCGTCCGAGGTTGAGATTCCTCGGCGTCACATCGAACCGCACTTCCTGATCGGGCACGAAGCGCTCCGCGCCGGTGAACCGGCCCCCGCGCGTGAACAGCGCGCCCTGCGGCCCTCGAAGCGCATCGAGCGACGCTTGCACCCGCAGCGTCACCCGCACGCGCCGGACGCGCAGGAGATCGGCATCGAACCGGGACGGGGCCAGCTGGTCGGGGCACCAGGGCCCGTCAACCAGGATCGAGGGATCGAGGCGCACGAGCGATCCGGCTGGGCCGTCGAGCGTCGCGAGCCGCGGCACCTGCGCGCCGGTCCCGCCGTCGATGCGGAACGCGCAGTTCTCACCCGCGATCCACGTATCGGACCGGTTGTCGACCCCAAGGGCCGGCGGCTTCGGACCGTAAGTCGTCCACGGCCCCTTCGGGTCGCTCACCGGCTTCAAGAGCGCCGGCGGCTGCGGGTCGCCGAAGTACTCGAGCTGAAAGCCGACGAGATGATCGACGAGCGGCAGATCGGTTTGATAGCCGTCGTAGTGCATCAGTTGAAACGTGCCGCTCTCCGGATCGCTGCGCAGCCAGTACGTGTGCTGCGCCACCTGCGCGATCCGGGCGGCGACGTCGTAGGCCTTCGACAGCACGTCGTCGCGATGTTGCAGGTGGAGCGCGTCGGACTGCACGGCCGTCACGGTGAAGGTGTCCCACGACCCGCCATCGTCGAAGATCAACACCCGCATGCCGGCGTCGAAGCCGCACAGCGGATCTCCGGCCGGACAGCCGGGCTGAGCGTTCACCTTGATCTCGGACGAGGGCTGAGGCATGGCCTCGCGGATCGTGCACTGCGACGCCGTCGTCGGCACGAACGCGATCGAGATGGCATCGGGCCGGTAGAACACACCGGCGGCCGGATCCGGCGCGAGCGTGCCGATGCGATACGGGACGATCGGCGCGAAGAAGTTGCTGAGGGCGCCGACCGCGGACCCGGAGTACGTCCCCGCCCCGCCCATCACCAGGTCCTTGTAGAGCGAGCTCGCGGCCACCCGGAGGCGCTGCTGCATGTCGGAGACCTCGGGCTGGGCCTGGAACGTCCCCTCCGCCGGATTCATGACGCCGAAGACCGCGCCGGTCACGACCATCATGAGCGCCGTCGCCACCAAGAGCTCGACGATGGTGTAGCCGCATTCGTGGGTCAGACATCTTCTAAGGCCCGAATTGTCACAGATAAAACAACTCCCTGTTGTGCGCCTTAGAAGCTGTCTTAGGGCCCCGCGTTGCGGGGCCATCATAAAAGCCGTAGAAGCGAAGGTGCGTCGCGTCCCTCTCGATCTCGGCGGTTCGAGGCGCAGCTTCGCTGCCGTCACATCGACTTCCGCGTCTTCAGGCTGACGAGCCGCGTCTCGTTCGGGAGACGGGCGACGGCGCCTGCGTCCGCGCTCCCCCGATTGCGGTGTCGCGTGACCAGCACCTGCAGGATGATCGTGTTGTTGGGATTCGTGGGCAGCGGTTCGATGGACCAGCGCCGGACGTACACCGTTCGGTCGGGCGCTTGCGCTCCGGTCCCGACCCATCGTCCGTACTCGTCCAGATAATCCACGTAGCCGGGGCTGTTCTGATTGAGCGCGGTGGCGGGTGAGGGCGCGAGGCCCGTGCCACCGCGCGGCGCATCGGGCCAGATGCTCAGGTCCGTCGACGTGTCGCTGTACGGAAGCCCGAGCGGATCGAAGCCCCAGGTCAGGCCACGGAGCTGCTCCATCTTCTGCTGCGCCAGCACGGCGGCGAACGTCGTGGTCCGCGCGGACAGGTTGGCGGCGGTCGACATCGCGAAGAGCTGCGCGAGCGACACGAGGGCCGTCGACAACAGAAACGTCGATACCATAACTTCCGGCAGCGAGAAGCCGGCGCTATTGCGCCTGAAGCTTGCCAAGGCCATTGATGGACACCGAGCGGCTCGTCGTGCTGTTGGCGGCCGTGATGCTGATGCCGGCGGGCGGAATCGTCGCCCACGGATTCGTGCCCTGATCCATGTGGGCGGTCCCGTCCGGCCAGAACTCAATCGTGCCGGGATTGACGAACGCAACCTCACGCGGCAGCCGCCGGATCGGGCCGTCGAAATTCGGCCGTGTCAGGACGTTGGTGTCGGCCGCCGGATACGGATAACGGCTCTCGCTGCAACGGTCGCTGGCGGCATCCGCCGGATCCGGCTCGCTCGTCGATCCGATCAATTCGACGACCCGAAACTCTCCCGCGGCCGGACAGTTGAATCGGACGCGCACGGGCCGCTGCGAAGAGACAGCCCTGTGCCGCGCCGCCTGCAGCTCCGTTTGCACGCTTCTGATCGCGCCACGGACTCGCAGCGTGTCGGACGTGCTCTGAAAGACCGGGAAGCCGATCCCGATGACGATCACCGAGATCGCCGAGACGGCGAGGAGTTCGATGACGGAGAAGCCGGACTGTCGCATTGTTGACAGGAAGAGAAGAACGACGACGAACGACGCCGTCTCAGCGAGCAATGACGCTGCCACGGTGGAGTCGTCGCGTGCGCCTGTCAGCGATGTCGCGTTAGATCAACCGGTTGAAGTGTCGAAATGCGCTGACGGGCTTCAGGCGGCGATCCGAAGGGAAATACAAATGTGAGGCGACGATCTCGAATTGCGATAGGCGGCGGCTGGGACGTGCAGTTATGACGAGCGCGCTCGTGTCAGTCGCCGCGCCAAGGTGTCAGTCAGACTTTTGGCTTTTCTTTTGGCGGTCGGCCATCCATCCGGCGAATAGACCAAATATCACCAGGAGAACAGCGCCCGCCTCGACGATGATCCAAGCCCAAAAATGCGACATGGCTCACTCCCCGCTTTCCATAATTGTACCAGTAATCATCACCCGCTCCCGATCTCGCGCCAGGTGAGGATGCGGATGCCGGCGCCAGCGCGTTCGACCGTCGCCTGGATCGTTCTCACGGCGCCGGACGCCCCGAAGGCGGACGCGCGGACGACGAGCTTTCCTGCGCCGGGATTCTGCGTTCCTCCGCCGTCCACCGCTGGATCCCGATCCGTCTCGGATGGGTCG
>JACOUA010000396.1 GCA_016178075.1 Acidobacteriota bacterium | reverse complement strand
CGCAGCTCCCGAAGCCGCTCGACCTGACGCGCCTCGATCGCCGGGTCGATCCGCAACACCTCGATCGCTGCGTCTCGGTCGTCGGTGAAGCGATTCACGCCGACGACGACGGCCTCACCTGACTCAACCGCCTGCTGGTCCGCGTACGCGGAGTCCTGAATCTGACGCTGGATGAACCCGGTCTCGATCGCGGCGAGCGTCCCGCCGACTGCATCGATCCGCGCCAGGAGCTCGGACGCGCCCTGCTCGATGTCGGTCGTCATCCGCTCGATCGCGTAGGAACCGGCGACCGGGTCGACCGTGTTCGTCACGCCGGTTTCGTGCGCGATGATCTGTTGGGTCCGGAGCGCAATCCGCGCCGACTCCTCGGTCGGGAGCGCGAGCGCCTCGTCGCGGCCGTTGCAGTGCAGCGACTGCGTGCCGCCCAACACCGCCGCGAGCGCCTGGATCGCGACCCGGACGATGTTGTTGTCGGGTTGCTGGGCCGTGAGGGTGCTGCCGGCCGTCTGGGTGTGAAAGCGCAACTGCAGGGCGCGCGGGTGCGTCGCCCCGAACCGCCCCGTCATCAGCCGGGCCCATAAACGTCGGGCGGCCCGGAATTTGGCGATCTCCTCGAGAAAATCGCTGTGGGCGTTGAAGAAAAACGAGAGGCGCTGGCCGATCGCGTTGACATCGAGTCCGGCCAGGCGGGCCGCCTCGACGTACGCGATCGCGTTGGCGAACGTGAAGGCCACCTCCTGGACGGCCGTCGAGCCCGCCTCCCGGATGTGATAGCCGCTGATCGAGATGGTATTCCAGTTCGGAAGGTTGGCTTCACAGAACGCGAACACGTCGGTGACCAGCCGCAGCGACGGCCGCGGCGGGTAGATGTAGGTGCCCCGCGCCGCATATTCCTTCAGGATGTCGTTCTGCACCGTGCCGGAGAGCGCACGGATCTCGAGGCCCTGACGCCGGGCGATCGCGACGTACAGCGCCAGCAGGATGATCGCCGTCGCGTTGATCGTCATCGAGGTCGAGACCCGGTCGAGCGGGATCCCATTGAAGAGGGTCGCCATATCCTCGATCGAATCGATCGCGACACCCGCGCGGCCGACTTCGCCGGCCGCCAGCGGGTGATCCGAGTCGTAGCCCATCTGCGTCGGCAGATCGAACGCCACGCTCAGGCCGGTCACGCCCTGTGACAGCAGGTACCGATAGCGTTGATTCGACTCGGACGCGCTGCCGAACCCCGCGTACTGCCTCATCGTCCAGAGGCGGCCGCGATACATGGTCGGCTGGATGCCGCGCGTGAATGGGCGCTGCCCCGGAAGCCCGATGTCGCGGTCGGGATCAACCTCGCGCACGTCTTCGGGGCCGAAGGTCGACGATCGAGGCGGAGGTGCCATCTTTATTCGTGAGAGCGGCCGGTCTTTCGCGCGGGTCGTGGGCGCGTTCGGTGTGTCCTCGCCCACTTTTTCGCGCGGCGATCGCTTGACAGCGCGGACGCGCGTCCTTAGAATGCCATCAGTCTCCTACACTTACATCTACTCCACAATGCCGACGTCACGCTTCCAATTCCGGCGGGCAGTTCACTGAAGCCGGATTCGGAGAAGCGACGCAGCATCGGCCCGGGGGCGGGTCGAGGGAGGAGCCCAATGGACGACATCGTGAACCGCCTCGCCCGCGATCTGGCCGACGCCATCGCTGCCGCCGTCTCCGAGGACACGCGCGTGGAGGCGTGCCGCGAGAAGGCGCGCGCGGCCGGCTACGAGATGAAGGTCACCCTCGAAGCGGTCGTCGGCTTCATGAATCGTTCTAACACGGCCCTGACGAAGGTCTCGATGCCCGCCCGCGTCGTGACGCCGAAGCGGTCGTTTGCCATCACGGCCAACGATCGGCGGTTCCTCCGCTCGCTTCGAATTGCTGCCGACGAGATGGAGGAAGTGGAATAACTCGGGATTCGGGGTTCGGGATTCGGGGTTCGGGATTCGCATGGGCCGGGGCTCTCCTCGGCCCTTCACGTTTTCAGAGGTTCTCAAGCCTTGGCGAGCTGCCTGACGGCGCCTGTCCCCGCATAGCGCGCGTTCTTTCCCATCTCTTCCTCGATCCGAAGCAATCGGTTGTACTTCGCCACTCGGTCCGTGCGGCTGGCCGAGCCTGTTTTGATCTGGCCCGCGCCGGTTCCGACGGCGAGATCGGCGATGGTGGTGTCTTCGGTTTCTCCGGACCGGTGCGAAATGATGACCCCGTAACCGGCCCGTCGCGCCATTGCCACGGCTGCGAGGGTTTCGCTGACCGTGCCAATCTGGTTGAGCTTCACGAGCATCGCGTTCGCGACACCGTCCGCGATGCCGCGGCGGAGAATCTCGGGATTCGTGACGAACACATCGTCTCCGACGAGCTGCACGCGACCCCCGAGCGCCTTCGTCAGCGCGATCCATCCCTTCCAGTCGTCTTCCGCCAGGCCATCTTCGATTGAAACGATTGGGTACTGTTGCACCCATTCCTCGAGGAGCGCGATCATCTCGTCGGATCGACGAGTCGGAGCGCCGGACTTTTCGAAGACGTACCGGCCTTCTTTGCTCCCGAACTCGCTGGCCGCGACGTCGAGCGCCATCCACACGTCACGGCCCGGAGCATAGCCGGCCTTTTGAGTGGCTTCGAGCACGAGCTCGACCGCCTGCTCGTTCGATTTCAGGTTCGGAGCGAATCCGCCTTCGTCCCCCACACCGGTCGAGAGCCCTCGTTTCCTCAGGATCGATCGCAGCGCGTGGAATGTCTCCACACCGGCGCGGAGGGCCTCGGAAAAGGTCGGCAGCCCCAGCGGCATCACCATGAATTCCTGAACGTCGACGTTGGAATCCGCGTGCGCGCCGCCGTTCAGGATGTTCATCATCGGCGCCGGCAGGGTGAAAGCCGGCCCCTCGGCTTGCCGTTCGCCCTGAGCGGGTCCACGGATGAACGGCTCGCTCGGGACACGCTGGCTTCCCGACGCCGCGGCGTACAAACCGGCGAGATGGACGTACAAGGGCTTCGCGGCGCTTTGGGCGCAGGCGTGCGCGAAGGCCATCGACACGCCCAGGATGGCGTTCGCGCCCAGCCTGCCCTTGGTCTCGGTTCCGTCGAGCGCGGCCATCTTGTCGTCCAATGCCGCTTGATCGAGTTCTTGCCCGACGAGAGCCGCCGCGAGCTCGCCGTTGACATGCGCCACGGCCCGGCTGACCCCTTTGCCGCCGTATCGCCCGGGATCTCCGTCGCGCAGCTCGAGCGCCTCACGCTCGCCGGTCGATGCGCCTGACGGAACAGCGGCTCGACCGGCCGCGCCGCCGGCAAGCGCGAGCTCGACCTCGATCGTGGGATTACCGCGCGAGTCCAAGATTTGGCGGGCGTGGATTGAGCTGATCCTCATCGTCTCACCAAAGCCCAAAGCCTGTTCCTGTGCGGTAGTGGGTCAGTTTGGTGCTCGCCCCGTTCGGCCGCGCGGAACAACGCGCCTGACCCACTACCTACTGTGCAGCCTTCCGATCGGCTTCCGCCTCGATCTGCAGCGCGCGCTCGTCGACTTCACCGACGAGCGGCTCGTCATCGGTCGTCACGACGACGACGCCCTGCTCCGTGACGGTGTGGCGGCGGCGATCTTCGTCCGGGTTGTACCCGATGAGCGCGCCGCGAGGGATGAAGACATCCCGATCGATGATGGCCCGCCGAACTCTGGCGTGACGACCCACCCGGACCCCCGGCATCAGGATGGAATGCTCGATCGTGCTGAAGCTGTGAATCCGGACGTTCGGGCACAGGATGCTGCCGAGGATTCGGCCACCCGAGACGATGCAGCCCGGGGAAATGATCGAATCCAGGGCCGACCCGCAGCGCGCGCCTTCCTCGGCGAAGACGAACTTGGCCGGCGGCGATTGGGGTTGATGCGTCCGAAGGGGCCACTCCGGATCGTAGAGGTTGAATTCCGGGCTGACCGCGACCAGGTCGAGGCTTGCGGCGTAGTAGGCGTCCAGCGTCCCGATGTCGCGCCAGTATTTCGCTGCCTTCTTGTTCTCGTCGTAGAAGCGGTACGAGAGCGCGGGGGCCTGCCCGATGAGCGCCGGGATGATGTCGCGCCCGAAGTCGTGGCTCGTGGGCTGCTCGGCGTCGCGCGCGAGCGCGTCGATGAGGACGTCGGTGTCGAACACGTAGATGCCCATTGAGGCCAGGGCCAGATCGGGGGAGCCGGGAATCGGCTTTGGATCGCGGGGCTTCTCCTGGAAACCGATGACCTGTTCCTGCTCGTCGATTTGCACGATGCCAAGGCGGTGTCCGTCTCCGATCGGGACCTCGATCGTCGCGATGGTCACCGACGCCTGCCGCTCCTGGTGCAGACGCAGCATCTTCGAGTAGTCCATCTTGTACACGTGATCGCCCGCGAGCACGATCACGTGCCGCGGGTTCTCCCGGACGATGGAGTAGAGATTCTGGTAGACGGCGTCCGCCGTGCCGAGGTACCAGTGTTCGCCCACCCGTTTCTGAGGGGGCAGGATTTCGATGAACTCGCCGAGCTCCTCCGACACGATGCTCCAGCCCATCCGGATGTGCCGGTTGAGCGACAGCGACTTGTACTGCGTGGCGATGAAGATGCGCCGAAGGCCGGAGTTGATGCAGTTGCTGAGGACGAAATCGATGATGCGATACGGTCCCCCGAAGTACACGGCGGGCTTCGCGCGCTCTTTGGTGAGCGGATAGAGGCGCTCGCCCGCGCCACCGGCGAGCACGATGACGAGAGCGTCCTCGGTCATCACCTTGGTGGTTTATATCAGTAACAAGCGGCGTCTCAAAACCGCCTCACGCTTGTCCACAGTTCGCTCGGGACACACCGAACAAGCCCATATCGTTGCTTTGACTTGCGGTTGAAGGCCGCCGTATGATTGGAGGTCATCGCAGTCGCCCACCACGCGGGAGAAGATCTTCTATGTCGAGGCCGAGCGGCGCACTCATGCGCATCTTCCGTTGGTCGCTGATCCAGGCCGTCGTCGCGTCGTCCGTCGTGCTGGGGTTGGGACTTGCCTTAACGAGGCTGGCTTCCGCCCAGCAGCCGCCGCCCGCACCGGAAAAACGAAAGCTGAGCAAAGAGCAGCAGAAAGACGTCCAGACGCTCATCGGCGTGGTCGACAAGGGCCAGCCGGCGCCGGCTGACGTGCAGCTCTCGTGGGACAACGATTTCCTGAAGGCGCAGGAAGGCCGAACCTACGTGCCGTTCACGATCACGATTCCCCAGGGCACGTTCGCCACGAGCAGCGTGGCGATGTACCTCAGGGTCGTGAGCCGGAGCGCGGCGCCCGCCGCCCCCGCGAGCGGTGAAAAAAGGGATGAGAAAAAGAAGGACGACAAGAAAGCCGACGCGCAGTACGCCTTCGAGGATATCCATTTTCTGCAGCTGCCGGGAACCAAGCCGCTCCCCACTCCTGCGGCGGGAGCGCCTGGCGCGGCGCCCGCCATGCCGGCGGCCGCCGCCAGCGGAAAGCCGGTCGACATCCGGGTGAGTCGCGCCTTCGCGGTGACGGCCGGTGACTACGACGTGTACATTGCGCTGAAAGATCAGGGCGAGGACAAGAAGGGCCAGCCGCCCCAGAAGACAGCGTTGCTGAGACACCCGCTGACCGTCCCGAACTACTGGAGCGGGGAGCTCACGACGAGCACCGTCATCATGGCGGAAAAAGTCGAGCCGATGACAGCGGCCGTTAGCCAGGAGCAGCAGGCCGAGAATCCTTACGTGCTGGGCTCCACCAAGATCACGCCCGCGACGAGCACGAAGTTCCCGAAGAGCGCGGACCTTTCCGTCATCTTCATCGTCTACAACACGGGGCTCGACGCCGCGAAGAAGCCCGACGTGACCGTCGAGTACAGCTTCCACCGGAAGGCGCAGGAGGGTGAGAAGTTCTTCAACAAGACACAGCCGCAAACCTTCAACGCGTCGACGCTGCCGCCCCAGTTCGATCTGTCGGCGGGGCATCAGCTCGTCGCCGGCCAGAGCGTGCCGCTCGCGAGCTTTCCGGAGGGGGACTACCGGCTGGAGATCAAGATCACGGACAACGTCTCGAAGAAGAGCCTGACGCGCGAGTTGACCTTCACCGTGGGAACAGGCACTGCGTAAACATCCAGTTGGGGCTTTCATGAAGCCACAAAGCCTCGTCCTGCCGGTCCTCGTTGCTACCGTCCTCGCCGTCGATTCCGCCCCCACGACCGCTCAGACATTCGAGTCGCAGCGAAGCATCCCGATGATGCCGGTGATGCCGGTGATGAATGTCGCGAGCGTGGCGGCCGGAACCATCGAGGGACAGATCACCAACGATCGCGGCGCGCCGCTTCAAGGTGTCGTGATCTCGGTCCTGGGGTCCACGACCTACTTTGCGGTCACGGACTCGTCCGGCCGGTTCGTGATGCGCTCGATTGCACCCGGCGCATATTTCGTGCGGGCCCATCGGACCGGCTACGTGCCGTCGACCAAGATGGTGGTCGACGTCCGCTCGAACGGCCGCTCGCTGTACTCCGCGACGCTCCACAAGTCCGGGTCTGAAGTCGGCACGTCCGGCCAGGCGCCGCCGGCCGCCGTGTTGCTGGCCGGGGTGGGCGCGGCCGCCGTTCCGGAGGTCGTCACGGCCCAGTCAGATGACGCAAGCGATTCAGGGGCTGCGAAAGTCGGCGACGACGATCACAGCGAGAGCGGGTGGCGGTTGCGACACCTGAAGCGCAGCGTGCTCAAGGACAGCACCACGACCGTGGTCGAAGCCGCGCGCGTCGAAGGGGACCGCGACGGCGGATTCCCTGGCGGGACGGTCTTCGGGAAGGCGTTCGAGTCGTCCGCGCGGTTCGCCTCGAATCTGTTCGCCGACTTCCCGTTCTCCGCGGAAGTCAACCTGCTCACCAGCAGCACCTTCGACACCCCGCTGGAGCTCTTTTCGGGTGATGGGATGCCGACCGGGGTCGCGCATTTTCTCCTCAACGGGTCGGCCGGGCGGCACGCCGAGTGGTCGATGCACGGCGCCATGACGCACGGCGACGTGGTCTCCTGGTTCGTGGCCGGCTCCTACCGGACCCGGACGCCGGATGTGCACGCCTACGATCTCGGACTTTCGTACAGCACGCAGCGCTATGACGGCGGGAACCCCATCGCGCTCGCGGCCGTCGGCGATGTCAGCCGGAACGCCGGCGCGGTGTATGGCTACGATCACTGGACGGTGTCGCCGCGTGTGTGGGTCGACTACGGGGCCCGCTACGCGCGGTACGGATATCTGATCGGCCCCGGCCTCTTCAGCCCGCGCGTCGGCGTGACGGTCCAGGCTGCCAATCGTCTAAGGGTCCGATCGCTGGCCTCCGTCAGGATGGTCGCACCGGGCGCGGAGGAGTTCCTTCCCGCCGTGGCCACGGGGTTGTGGGTGCCGCCGGAGCGGACCTTCGCCCCGCTCAGCTCGGAACCCTTCACGGCGGAGCGAGCGCTTCACTACGAAGTGGGGGTCGAGCGTGACCTCGGCGAAGCGTATGTCATCGCGCTCCGCACGTTCCGGCAGGAGGTCCAGCATCAGCTCGTGGCGCTCTTCGGCGTTCGGATGCCGGGCCGACCGGACACCGATCTCGGCCACTACTTCGTCGCGAACGGCGGCGACTTCGGCGCGCACGGCTGGGGCGTGACCTTCAGTCACGCGATGAGCCAGCGGCTGCGCGGGTCCGTGGACTACTCGCTCACAACGGCGAGTTGGGGCGCGGGCGCGTCGGGCAGGGGCATCGAGGCCTCGGCGCCGAGCGCCATCCGGCGGGATACCGAACGGCTGCACGACCTGACGACATCGCTGCAGACCGAAATCCCCCAGACCTCGACCCGCGTCGTCGTGCTGTATCGCATCAACTCCGGATTCACCAACGCGTCGGTCGAGACGCCGCAGCCGAAACTCGATGGACGCTTCGACGTGCAGGTGAACCAGTCGCTGCCGTTCCTGCGATCGAGCACCGCACAGTGGGAAGTGCTCGTCGCGGTTCGGAATCTGTTCCGTGAAGCGCTGGCCGAGGCGTCGGTGTACGACGAACTGCTGGTCGTGCGGCCACCCAAGCGGATTCTCGGCGGCGTGATGGTGAAGTTCTAAGAATAGTGGCCAGTTGCCAGTGGCCAGTTGTCAGTGTTTGTAGGGCACTGGCTACTACTGGCCACCGGCCACTGGTAACTGTCTTTGAGGCGGACGTTGACGTCCGCCTTTATTTGTCTCGATTTCAGGATTCCGGATTTTGGATCGGTGATTCACTATTGCGGATCCGGACGGGTCACGGAGAGCGCTGGAGACGGGTCAACTCACTGAGGCGCTGGTACTTGTGCTCATCGGGAGCATGGGGATCCGTGGTATTCCGCTTGCTTGATTCCCCTGGCACCGTCGAAGCCGGACAATCAGATGCCTGACTACGTCGCGCTGCACGCGCGGGCCGCGCCTCAGTGGAGCCGGCGGCGGCTTGTCTGGTCGGGGCTCGCGGCGCTGGCGATGGCGGTGCTCATCACGCTGGGTGTCGGCAACGTGTTGGCCGTGGCCAATTGGAACGAGGCCGAGGACGGCGTGCTCTGGACGGCGAGAGCCGACGGCGTGACGGCTGCCGAGATTGCGCCGGGCACGTCCGCGAGTCACTCCGGTCTTCGACCCGGCGACGTGCTGCTGGCGATCGAGGGCCGGCCGGTCGACAGCCCGGACGATGTCGTCGCTGCGCTCCATGCGTTCCAACCGGGCACCCGCCTGCGCTATACCGTCGCCCGGCTTGGATCGCGCGAGGTGGTGGAGCTCCGGCTGGCGCGCGTGCCGCCAACGACCCGCGGCCTCTACTACGTGCTGGCGGTGGTCGGGATTTTCACGCTGCTCGTGGGCGGCATGGTCCGGCTGCGGCGCCCGTCGGATCAGGCGACGCTGCACTTCTTCTGGCTGTCGGTGGCCTTTTTCGGTACCTTCACGTTTTCCGCGAGCGGGCGGTTCGATCGGATCGACTGGGTCTATTACTGGGCGGACGCGATCGCGACGCTCCTCCTGCCGCCGCTCTTCCTGCACTTCACCCTGGCGTTTCCCGAGCGCGGGCGCATCTGGGCAAAGAGCGCGCCACGCTTCGAGCTCGCGCTGCTGTATCTGGCGGCCGCGCTCCTCGGCGGTACCCGCGTGTTCGCGGTGATCAACCGCGATCTGGATCCCCGCACCTTCATCGATCTCATCGAAGTGGTTGATCGGGTCGAGCTGCTGTACCTGTCGTTGTGCCTCGTCGGCGGTTTTGCCGTCCTGATCTTCGCGCTGCAGCGGACGGGATCCGTGACGGCCCGACGCCAGCTTCGGTGGATCGTCTGGGGAACAGGCCTCGGCGGCGCGCCGTTCGCCCTCGGCTACGCCATTCCGTACGCGCTCGGCATGTCGCCGACCCTTCCGATGGAGCTCCTGGCGATTCCGCTGAGCCTGGTGCCGCTCGCCTTCGCCTGTGCCATCGTGCGCTATCGCTTGATGGACGTCGAGGTCATCGTCAAGCGCGGCCTCGTCTACGCGGCGGCGATCGCGGCCATCGTCACCATCTACGCCGTGTCGCAGCGGGTGGCAGGACTGCTGTTCCTGCGGGGCTCGGATGGCCATAACTCCGTCATCGCGCTCCTGGCGACGCTCGTCGTTGTCCTGCTCGCCAGGCCGGTGAAGGACTCGATCCAGAACATGCTGGATCGCGTGTTCTATCGCGACCGCTACGACTACCGCCGCGCGCTCGTCGGCTTTGCCCGCGACCTGAACGCGGACCTCGATCTGAACCGGCTGAGCCAGCGGCTGGTCGCGCGGATCACGGAGACGCTGGTCGTCGACCGCATGGCGCTGATGCTGGTGGACGAGCGCTCGGGAGACCTGCAGCCGTTTCGAGCGGTCGGGTTCGCCGAGTTTCCGCAGCCGGTGCCGGCGGGGTCGAGCATCCTCGCCAGGCTGCAGGCCGGCCAGATCGTCGCGCTTGACGATCCCATTGCGTCGCGCCACGTGCTGGTCGAGGAAGTCGAGCTGTGGCGCGATCGCGGCGTGTTCTACTTCGTCCCCTGCGTCTCCAAGGAAGGCGCGATCGCCACGCTCGCGCTGGGCCGCAAGGACCACAACGAGCCGATGAGCAGCGAGGACCTCGCGCTGCTCACGGCGGTGGCTGGACAGGTGGCGACGGCGCTCGAGAATGGCCGGCTCTACACGCAGCTTCGCCAGAAGGCCGATGAGGTCGAGCGGATGCGGGAGTTCAACGAGAACATCCTCGAGTCGCTGGACGATGGTCTGGCGGTCGTGGACGTCGAGAATCGCATTGTCCGCTGGAACATCGCGCTGGCGAACATGATCGGGTTGCGGCCGGCCCAGGTCGTGGGGCGGACGCTCGCGGACGTGTTCGACGACCGCGTCGTCCGCGCCCTGGAGTCCGCCCGTCGCGAGTCGCCCGACGGCGCGACGCTCTACCGCATTCCGATGGCGGGAGCTGGTCTTCCCGACGGGGATCGGCTGGTCAACGTCACGATCGTGCCGCTCAAGGCGCCGCATTCGGGGAGCGAGCCGCCAACCGGCACGATCATCATCGTCGACGACGTCACCGCGAGGGTCAAGCTGGAAGAGCAGCTTCAGATCTCGGAGAAGATGGCGTCCATTGGTCTGCTGGCGGCCGGCGTCGCGCACGAAGTGAACACGCCTCTCACCGGCATCTCCAGCTACACGCAGATGCTGCTCCAGGAGACCGATCCGCAGGATCCCAAGAACGAGCTGCTCCAGAAGATCGAGCGTCAGACGTTCCGCGCGGCAAAGATTGTGAACAGCCTGCTCAATCTGTCCCGGCAGGGTTCGACCTCCGGGAGCGAGCGGGCGCCGGTCGATGTGAACGTCGTCATCAACGACGTGCTGGCGCTGCTCGAGCATCAGCTCAAGAACAGCAACCTGCAGGTGCGCCGCGAGCTCGCGCCGGCCGGCCCGGTGGTGCTCGGGGTCGAGTACAAGCTCCAGCAGGTCTTCCTGAATCTCTTCCTGAACGCGCGCGATGCGATGCCAAAGGGCGGGTGGCTCTCGATCTCGACCCGGACCGAAGGCGATCGGGGTATCGCGATCGTGGCCGACACGGGATCGGGCATTCCAAACGAGCACCTGTCACGCATCTACGATCCGTTCTTCACGACCAAGGCTATCGGTCAAGGCACCGGCCTCGGTCTGTCGGTGGTCTACGGGATCGTGCGGGAGCACCAGGGATTCCTGTCGTGCGAGAGCGATGTCGGTGAGGGGACGCGGTTCACGCTCGCGCTGCCGCTCGCCCCCGCCGGCTCGCAGCCCGTCGTCCCCTCCGCGGCGACGCGTTCCCGGTCGTCGAGCTAGCAACCAGGTGCTGCATGGCCAAAAAGGGCTCCATTCTGGTCGTCGACGACGAAGACATCATGCGGGAGATCCTGCAGGCTCTCCTGACACGAGAGGGCTACGACGTCCGGCTCGCGTCCGCCGGCGCGGAGGGGATCGAGCTGGCGCGCGCCGTGCCGTTCGACGCCGCGGTGGTCGACGTCATGATGCCCGGCATGGACGGCCTCGCCACCCTCGACGAGCTGAAGCGGATCGACGACGACCTGCCGGTCATCATGATCACGGCGTTCGCGTCGGTCGAGACCGCGATTGCGGCGATGAAGGCCGGTGCCTACGACTACGTCACGAAGCCGTTCAAGAACGACGAGGTGCTGGTCGTCCTGCGGAACGCGACCGAGCGCAAGCGGCTCGTCGCGGAGAACCGCGCGCTCCGGCAGAACCTGCAGGAGCGGTACCACAAGTTCGGCAACATCATCGGCCGCAGCCCCAGGATGCGGCAGGTCTTCGACTTGATCATCCAGGCCGCGCCCAGCCGCTCGACGATCCTCATTCAGGGCGAGAGCGGGACAGGCAAGGAACTGGTGGCTCGGGCGATTCACTCGAACTCGCAGCGCTCCGACCGCGCCTTCGTCACGGTGAATTCCGGCAACCTGCCGCCGGATCTGCTCGAATCGAACCTGTTCGGCCACGTGAAAGGGGCCTTCACCGGCGCCGTGTACCCGAAGAAGGGCCTGTTCGAGCTCGCCGACAAGGGCAGCATCTTCTTCGACGAGATCGGCAACATCGCGCTCGAGACGCAGCCCAAGCTGCTCCGCGTCATTCAGGAGCGGGAGTTCATGCGGCTCGGCGGCGTCGAGACGATCAAGGTCGACGTCCGGATCGTCGCTGCGACCAACGTCGATCTCCACAAGATGATGGAGGAGGGCCGCTTCAGGGAGGATCTCTTCTACCGGCTGCACGTCATCACCATCGAGTTGCCGCCGCTGCGGGAGCGCAAGGAGGATATCCCGCTCCTGGTCCAGCACTTCCTCGAGAAGTACGGCGAGGAAAACAACCGCAAGAGCCTGGAGCTCACACCAGACGCGCTCGATCTGATGCTGGAGTACGACTGGCCCGGGAACGTCCGGGAGCTCGAAAACGTCATCGAGCGGGCGGTGGTCCTGGCGACCGGCGCCCGCATCGGCACGGAGCTCATCCCGGATCAGGTGCGCAGCCGTCCCTTCTTTCAGCTGCCGCAGGTCGTCGTGCCGCCGGAGGGGATTTCCTTCAAGGAAGTCATCAGCGACTTCGAGAAGCGACTCATCGAATCGACGCTGGAGACCGCGGGAGGCGTCCAGAAGCGCGCGGCCGAGCTCCTGCACATCAAGCCGACCACGCTGAACGAGATGATCAAACGCTACGACATCAAGCCGCGGCGCAAGAAGAGCGCCGCCAACGGCAACGGATCGGCGGCAGGGCGCCCAAGCCCGCCTCCGGTGGCCGGCGTGCAGAAACCCTTCGAAGTGGGGGTGCCGGCCGGGGTGGAGGTGGACGTCGAGAAATAAGAAGAGTTCTCAGTTATCAGTCCGGAACTGAAAACTGAGAACTGAAAACTGAGAACTACGTTCCTTTCAGTCTCGCAATGATCCGCTCGTACTTCCCAAGGATCACGTCCCAGCGGTAGTTGTGCCGTACGTACTCGCGACCGTTCCGGCCCATGGCGGCCGCGAGCGGCCGGTCGACGAGCAGGAGCTTGAGACATTCGACGAACTCGTCGCGATCCGCGTAGTACAGCCCCGCGTTGCTCTTGAGACAGTGGTCCACCAGGACGTCGCTCCGGGCGTTGGCGAGGATGGGGGTCCCGACCGCGAACGCCTCGAGCGCCAGGAGCGACAGGCTCTCGTAGGGGGACGGGACGGCCACGACCGTCGCGGCTTCGAGCGCCTGCAGCCGCTCGCGCTCCGAGAGCAGACCGGCGAACTTGATGAACGGCTCTTCGGGAAGCGGCATCAGCTTCACGCCCATGAGGACGAGCTCGGCGTCGCTCGCTTCCGCCACGTACTGACTGAAGTACTCGATCAGCTCCTCGCACCCCTTGCCCTTCTCGATCCGCCCGCCGTACAACACGAAGGGGCCGTGCAGACGGTGACGGCGCCTGAAGGTGGCGCCGCGGGCGTGCAGGTGCGAGCGAAAGACCTGCGTGTCCTGCCCGGCGCCGCCCTCTTCCTCGCTGGCGTCGGAGACGGTCGTCGGACGCGGATGCGCCTGGTGGGGCGGCAGCTCCACGCCGCACCCGACGGTTTCCTCGATGAGCGCCCGGATGGAAAAGTGCGTCGTCAGAAACTTGCGCTCGACCTCGGTGTTGTAGGCGATGGCGGCCGGCAGGCTGAAGACCTCCTTGTAGAGCCCGAGGTGAATGGCCGGCTCATCGTGGGCCGTGGGGACGAGAATGCTCCGGTCCGGCGCGATCCGAAGCCCCAGGACCGTCGGCGCATAGAGATAGGTGAAGAAGATGAGCGCGTCGTACGACCCGTGCTGTCGCTCGAGGTGATGGAGCAGGGACGGACACCACGGTCCCTGCTGTTTCAGCCATTCCAGCTCGTCGGCGCGGCTGTGGGGATGATTGAAGATCCAGTCCGACGATCGGTTGAACGCCGAGATGTCCCGCGCGATCGCGTTGGCGAAGCGCCGAACCGTAACGCCCCGCACGCGGTCGCTGCCCTCGGGATACTCGTTCTTCCAGGTGATGTAGTCACGGGCGCAGGTGGTCAGCACCTCGATGTCGTGGTGCTCGCTCAGCCGCTCGGCGATCAGGCGGCAGTGATATTCCGAGCCCCCGAGAATCTCGGCCCCGTACCGCTGGACGATGAAGGCGATTCTCATTCGTCTTCGGTGGCGCAGGCCTTCAGAGCCTGAGAAGAAACGCCCACGATCACCACAGATCTCACAGAGCACACAGAGAAGACATTACAGCGTTTTTCACTTCGCTGTAGCGTAGTTCTCAGTTGTCAGTCATCAGTTTTCAGTTATTGCGGGCGAGATCCGAACTGAAAACTGACGACTGAGAACTGAAAACTGCACTAGGGTTTCTCTCCGTGGTTAATCGGTTTTTTCACAAACTCACCTCGCCGCTGCGAGCAGCCGGTTCAAATCCGCGATGCTGCGCTCGTCGGTGAAGTCCCGCAAACGGCGGCGCTTGCCCTCAATCACCCGCGCCCGAACCTCGTCGTCGTAGGCGAGCCTGCCGACGAGCTCGGCCAGGTGTTCGAAATCCTTCGACCCGACCAGG
>JACOUA010000395.1 GCA_016178075.1 Acidobacteriota bacterium | reverse complement strand
GCCGACCTGCTCTCCGTCAGTCCGGCCACGGTCGAGACCCACCGCGCGCACATCCTCCAAAAGCTCGACCTGCACAACACGGCCGAGGTCGTGCTGTATGCGGTCCGCCGCGGGGTCATCTCGTAAAGTTTCTGACCCTCAAGCGCATCGACTGTGCGACGAAAAGATCTGGCGGTACGTGGTGGACTTTGGTGTATAACGGGGCCAATTCGGACAGTCAAAATGGAAATTCCCGTCTACAAGAGCAAGAAGGAAAAAGCGATGCGAACGAACCGCGCGCGCCAGGCGGCTCATCTGCGCCTGTGGCTGGTCGGGATGCTCGTTCTCAGTCTGATCGCAGCGACCTCTCCGGCCGAAGCCCAGAGCACGTCGTCGAGCACCATTCACGGAACGATCAAAGACGACACCGGCGGCGCGCTGCCCGGGGTCACGGTGACAGTCAAGAGCCCCTCGCTTCAGGTCGGCCAGATGGTCGGCATCAGCGATGCGGATGGAAACTACCGCTTCGTGGACCTGCCGGCGGGCGTCTACCGCGCCACGTTCGAGCTGACCGGCTTCAGCTCGTTGATTCGCGAGGATCTGCGACTCACTGTCGGCTTCGTCGCCCGTGTCGACGTGGCCATGAAACTTGGGGCGATTGAGGAGGCCGTGACGGTCAGCGGACAGAGTCCCGTGGTGGACGTGACCTCCACGAGTGCGAGCGTAGCGTTCACGCGGGAGACATTGGAGTCGCTGCCGCGGGGCCGCGACGTGCAGAACATCCTGGCCATGGCGCCGGGCGTCACGCAGGCCACGCCCGATGTCGGCGGCAGCACGATGGCCCAGCGCCAGGCGATCTCGAGCTACGGCACGGTGGGCCAGCCGAAGATCCAGGTCGAAGGCATGACCACCTCGATGGGGGCCGACACGAATTCGGCCATCTACTTCATGACCGACACGCTGGAGGAAGTGCAGATCAAGACGTCCGGCAACGACGCCGAGGTCTCGGTGCCGGGCATCTCGATGGTGGGCGTCCTCAAGTCGGGCGGCAACAATTTCCACGGCTCGTACACCGGGGCGTTCCAGCCTCCCAAGCTGCAGAGCAGCAACGTGGACAACTCGCTGCGCGCGCAGGGGCTCTCCGCGACGTCGCAGTTGAAGAGCTTGTACGACGTCTCGGCCGATCTGGGTGGCCGGATCGTGCGGGACACGCTGTGGTTCTACGTCGCCCACAGTCGCCAGAAAAAAACGGAGAACCAGTTGGGGTTCGCGGCCGGCCCAGGTCCCGACGGCAGGTATCTCACCGGTGACGACCCGCTGGCCGATAGAGATACGAGCCTGGAACAGTACACGGCGAAGCTGTCCTACCAGATTTCGAAGAGCAATCGCTTTGTCTATGCGTACCAGCGCGGCACCAAGAAAGAGCCCCAGAATGGATCGGGCCGGTTCGTGCCGCTCGAGTCGACGCGCGACTACGTCAACCCGACCTGGATTCAAAAGGGCGAGCTCCAGAGCTCGCTCTCCGATCGGACGCTGATCAACATCGTCGGCGGGACTACGGGCTATCTGACCGACTACGATGCCGCGCGTTCCTATGCGCGGGCCGACGCCCCCTCCCGTCTGGATTTGGAGACCGGGCTGGCGACCGGATCGCATCCTGCCCACCAGGGCAAGACACGCGACCGGTATCAGGTCGACGGCAGCGTCAGCTTCTACCCGGAACGCGTGCTCCTGGGAAGGCACGAGTTCAAGGCTGGCGCCATGGTCTACCTAGATCGCGCCTCCGATGGCTGGTTCAACAACGTCGCGGGCAACTACGTCCTGCAGACGGACCGGGTCGGCGGCGTGTCGGGCACGCCCGTGCGAATCCAGATTCGTAACACGCCCTCGAAGCCACTGGACAATGAGGACACGTACGCCTTCTACCTGAAGGACACGTGGCGGCTCACCGATCGCCTGACGGCCAACTTGGGGTTGCGCTGGGAGCGGCAGCACTCGTACCTGCCGGCCCAGTCGCGGGAAGCGGCGCGGGACTTCCCGTCAGTGTTCCCGGCCGGGACGTTCCCGCGCATCGAGGTCGGGACGTGGAGCCGGACGGTCCCACGCCTGGGCGTGGCGTGGGACCTTGGCGGGAAGTCGGTGGTGAAGGCCTCGGTCGGGGCTTACAACTATATCTTCGGCGACACGTTCGGCGACAACTACAACCGGAACGCAACCGGCGTCGCGACGTTCGCGTGGCGCGATCTGAATGGCGACAAGCTCTACCAGCCGGGTGAGGTCGATCTCGATCTCAACGGTCCGGACTTCATCAGCATCTCGGCGGCCAGCAACGCGAGGATCAATCCTGATCTTGGGGAACCGAAGACGTGGGAGGCGACCGCCAGCTTCGAGCGCGAGCTGGCCGCAAACTTCGGGGTCCGCGCGATGTACGTGGACAGAACCCTCATTGGCGCCTTCAGCGGCGACGGACCGAACATCCTGCGGCCGTACAGCGTATACGACATTCCTATCACCCGCCGCGATCCCGGCCCCGACGGGCTGCTCAACACCGCGGACGATGCGGGCCGACTGACCTTCTACGACTACAACCGCGCGTACCGCGGTGCCGCGTTCGTTGCCACTCAGGTGACGAACAGTGCGAACGACGATCGCTTCCGTTCGATGGAGGTCACCTTGACCCGGCGCTCGTCAGGGCGGTGGATGGCCCAGGCTTCGTACTTCGTCGTCAAGAACAACCGCTACATCGCCAAGACCATCAACAGCCCCAACGACGAGTTCTTCAATCTCGACGAGACGTGGAACTGGGGCGCGACGGTGACCGGCAGCTACCGCCTGCCCTACGACATTTCCATCGCCGGGTTCCTGCAGGGGAAGAGCGGCGTCAAAGGACAGCGGACCAACATTTTCCGACAGGTCGATCCCGATGGCGGTACGGCCATCGCGCAGCTGAACAACGTGACGCTGCGCCTTGAGCCGTACGGAACGCGGCACCTCGCGGCCATCAACATTCTGAACCTGCGGGTCAGCAAGGACTTCTCGCTCGGCGGCGCCCGGCGTCTGGCGGTGGAGTGCGATGTGTTCAACGCGCTCAATTCCAACGCGCCATTGTCCGCCACCTTCGCGTCGGGCCCAACGTTCGGATATGTGACCAACGTGCTCCCGCCGCGCATCGCGCGGATTGGCGCTCGATTCCGGTTCTAGTGCAGTTTTCAGTTCTCAGTAGTCAGTTTTCAGTTCGGGTCTCGCCCGCAAATAACTGAAAACTGATGACTGATAACTGAGAACTACGCTACAGCGAAGTGAAAACGCTGTTAGCTCACAGGAAGCCTGTATGAGAGTCTTCCCGATCGCCATCGTGGCGCTCGCGCTCACGTCGAGCGCCGTCGCCGATCCCCTCAAGTGCACCCTCGGGCAATACAAGGCCGCGCAAGGCCTCACCGCGACGGTTGAGCAGGACACGCTCACAGTGACCTGGAGCGGCGCCGCCAGCGCCGAGCTGCGCGCACGGTACGCGATCGACCGCGCTCAACCCATCGTCCGTGAGATCGCCGCGCGTAAACGCGGTGGTCAGTGGACCGTTCTCGGTCAGAACCTGACGCCGGATTTCCAGATCCACACAGGGCGGCGCCGCGTGGCCTACTCCCAGCTCGAGCCGCTGGAATCTCTCGGCGTCAACGTCGAGAGCAAGGAGGTTCAGGATCGGGAGGCGTGGTTTGCCTTCTGGGACGCGCCGTTCGTCGTGCCCGGCACGCGGCAGGGGCAGAACCCGATGAACCCGGGTCTGCCGCGCACGGCCGCGGAGATCCGCCGCGTGCAGGCGACGTTCAACACGTCGAGCTGCGAGGTGAAGACCGATGGCGCCCGCATCGAGGTGAACTTCCCCGGGTTGTCGGCCGGGATCTTCAACGGCGGCGTTCGGTTCACGTCTTACCAGGGTGCGAACCTGCTGCGCGTCGAGGCGATTGCCAGCACTACCGAGAACCTGGTGGCGTACAGGTACGACGCGGGGCTGAAAGGCTTCTCGACGGCGACGATGCCGCGCGTCACCTGGCGCGACACCGGCGGGAACCCGCAGCAGTACCAATTCGGCGGTGCCCGTCACGACGGACCGGTCGCGGTGCGCGCGAAGAACCGCATCATGATTGCGGAAGGCAGGGACGGGTCTGTGGCGGTCTTCCCGCCGCCGACGGTCTTTTTCCATACCCGTGAAGTCGATACCAATCTGGGCTACGTCTGGTACCGCAAGGACGCCGACGCGCAGTACGGCATCGGCGTCAAGCAGGCGGAGAAGGAAGACGATCAGCGCTACCTGTTCAACTACGCGCTCTACAGCGCCCCGCCCGGCACGCGGCAACGCATGGCCGTGTACTTCTACCTGAGCCCCGAGCCGGCCGAGGCGACGCGCCCCGCGGTGCTGGCCTTCACCGGCAACGACGTCTACAAGCCCGTTCCCGGCTACAAGACGATGGTGAACCACTTCCACATTCAGTTCACCGACCGGCTGCGCGACTCGGGCTCGCTCGACATGCAGACGCCGGATCTGGCCGCCATGAAAGCGCTGGGCATCAACGTCGTCGGCCTGAGCGACTTCCATGCCGATCGGCTGCGCTCGAACGACACCGGCTCGGGAAGGTTCGAAGATCAGCACGACTACTACGAGGCGAGCCGGCGCGCGTCCGACAAGGATTTCCTCGTGGCCCCGTGGGAGGAACCCAACGCTCACCTGGGAGCGCACTACAACCTGATGACGCCGCGGCCGCTCTACTGGACGCGACGGCGTGCGGAGGGGCAGCCGCTCACCGAGCCGGATCCGAAGTACGGAAAGGTCTACCACGCAGGCAGCATTGCGGACATGCAGGCCATGATGGACGCGGAAGGCGCGTTCTGGTTCCACGCGCATCCCCGGACGAAGAGCACGACCGGCTACCCGGACGTGCACCGCGATCGCACCCATATCAAGAACGACCGCTATCTCGGCGTCGCCTTCAAGCCGGGCATGGGGATGGATCTCTCCGAGCAGCGGCTATGCGAGTGGCGGTGTTTCGATGCGATTGACGGTTTGAACAATCTCCACGCCGACTCGGGATCGCGCCCGAAGTACATTATCTCCGACGCCGACACGTATCAGAAGTGGCCTCACGACGACATTTATCCGGGCCTGCCCGTCAACTACCTGAAGCTCGATCGCGTGCCCGGGCCTGACGAGGACTGGAGCCCGATCCTCAAGTCGCTCCGCAACGGCGACTTCTTCGTGACGACTGGTGAAGTGCTCATCAAGAGCTACGCGGTCGAAGGCACGGGCAACGCGCGGACGATCACGGCCGACGTCGAGTGGACGTTCCCACTCGAGTTCGTCGAGGTGGTCTGGGGTGACGGCAAGAAAGTGGACCGGCAGATTATCCGAGCGACGGATCTCCCGTCGTTCGGCAGCAAGCGCTTTTCGATCCCGTTCGATGCGACCGGCAAGAAGTGGGTACGTTTTGCGGTCTGGGACTCGGCGGTCAACGGCGCCTTTGTCCAGCCGCAATGGCTCAGAGTTCAGGCGCCCACGACCGCAGCGCGCTGATGGGCGGCAGGAGAATGGAACCACTACTTCCTGATTCCCGCTGGCGCCGACAGCCAGGAGGTGAGGCGGTGCATCGACGACTTTCCGGAGGACAAGATCCTCCTGTCGATCACCCCGCACGTGCACTCTTTCCTGAGCCCCTGGGCCTTGAGTCCTGGGTCCCTTAGAACCTCCCTACCATCGTGAGCTGGAATCCCCGAGCCGGCTGCTGGTTGCGGAACTGAAGGAAGTTCGCGGTGTTGAACCTTTCGTTCCCTCCGCTGTAGCTGTACTGCGCGTAGTTGCCGGCGTTGAGCAGGTTGAAGATATTGCCCGCGACCTCTACCTGCCTCCTGCTGAACCGGAAGATCCGGCCGATCTTGAGACCCATCGTCCGAATCGCCGGCGCTTGCACCTGGCCTTCGCCGCGGGTCGGATAGACGAAGCGCATCCGCGTGGCGAGAAGATTCGGCTGACCGTTCGGCATACGGTCCGGACCGAACTGCCGAATCTGCGGATCGTTGACCGGTAGCAGGTCGACGATCGGACCCGACCACGGCCCCGCCAGCACGGTGTAGCTGAGGGCTGTGCTGATATCGAACGGCGCCATGTAGCTGCCGCCGAATCTCATCGAGTACTTCTGCCACGTCGGACCGTACGTGTGCACGGTCGTCCCCGTCTGGAGCGGCAGGCTGTTCTGCTCGTTGTTGCCGCGGGGCATGTAAAGGAGCTTGTCGCTGGCGAAGGCGTTGGGCTGGATGAACCGCGCCGGGTCGCGTGGGTTCCACGTCCCGCCGAAGTGTTGCCACTGCCGGTTGATGCCGGCCAACAACTGAAAGTTGTGCGACATGTTCTTGGCGACGGTAATCTCGAGCGCGCGGTAGTTCAGCGTGCTCCACGAGTTGTTGGTCTGCTGATACGTGGCCCCGCGCGCCGGATCGACCCGGCCCCACCCGCCGAACGGCTGGTTTGGCCCGTCGGGCCAGAAGCCGTTGATCTCGAGTTGGGCATAGTTGTCCTGATACTTGCGCCAGATCCCCCCCACGTCCACGCTCATCTGGCCGGGGAACTGCTTCCGATAACCGACAATGAACTCGTCCACGAACGGCTGGTGCAAGTTGGGATCGAATTCGTAGCCGGCAAGTGTGTTTGTCCGTCCCGGAGTTGGGATGGACACGTCCATGCGGCCATCCCCGTTGAGGTCGTACTCGTCGATCTGGCTCGCCGCGTCGTCCGCCCCGAAAATGGTCACGGCGTCACGGCCCATGACCTGCTCGTGAACGCGCACGAGACTGGCCCGCAGGATGTTCTTCGCGTCCTTGGTCACCAGGTACGAGAACCCGAGTCGCGGCCCGACCGCCGTGCCGTTTTCGCGTACCACATCGAATAAGTCGTCCCAACGGCGGACGAAATCCACGCGGACCCCGATGTTCGCTGTCAATCGGGGGGTTGGCTTCCACGAGTCCTGCATGTAGACGCCAATGTCGCGGTCCCGGGCGGCACGGGTCTGCAACGTCGCCGGCGACTGATACCGGCGATGGAAGGGCACAAGACCGGCCGCTGGATTATT
>JACOUA010000394.1 GCA_016178075.1 Acidobacteriota bacterium | reverse complement strand
TTCTTCAGCCCCGCCATGTCGATCTCGTTGTCGAAGTGTCCGATGTTGCCGACGATGGCCTTGTCCTTCATCCGCGTCATGTGGTCGACCGTGATGATCTTGCAGTTGCCGGTCGCCGTGATGAAGATGTCGGCCTTGCCGATGACCGATTCGAGCGTCGTGACTTCGTAGCCGTCCATCGCCGCCTGGAGCGCGCAGATCGGATCGATCTCCGCGATGACGACGCGGCAGCCCTGGCCGCGGAGCGCCTGCGCGCAGCCTTTGCCGACCTCGCCGTAGCCGCAGACGAGGGCGACCTTGCCGCCGAGCATGACGTCGGTCGCGCGGTTCAGGCCGTCGGGGAGCGAGTGGCGGCAGCCGTAGACGTTGTCGAACTTGCTCTTCGTGACGGAGTCGTTGACGTTGATCGCGGGAAACAGCAGCGTCCCGGCTTCCATCATCTGATACAGCCGATGGACGCCGGTCGTCGTCTCTTCGCTCACGCCGCGCATCGTCGACGCGACCCGCTGCCACAGCTTCTTGTCCTGCTGTTGCGTCTGTCGCAGGAGATCGAGGATGACGCCCCACTCTTCCGGATCCTTTTCCGGATTGAACGCCGGAACCGTCCCGGCGCGCTCGAATTCCACCCCTTTGTGCACCACCAGCGTCGCGTCGCCCCCGTCGTCCACGAGGAGCGTCGGGCCTCGACCGTCCGGCCAGATGAGCGCTTCCTTCGTGCACCACCAGTAGTCCGCCAGCGTCTCGCCCTTCCAGGCGAACACTGGAATACCGCGGAGCCGATCGACCGTGCCGCCGGTCTCGGGACGCCCGACCACGACGGCGGCGGCCGCGTGATCCTGCGTCGAGAAGATATTGCACGACACCCACCGGACGTCGGCGCCAAGGTGGGCGAGCGTTTCGATCAGCACCGCCGTCTGAACCGTCATGTGAAGGCTGCCCATGACGCGGGCGCCGGCGAGCGGCGACTGTCCCGCGTACTGCTTCCGGATCGCCATCAGCCCCGGCATCTCGTGCTCGGCCAGCCGAATCTCCTTGCGTCCGAACTCCGCCAGCGACAGGTTGGCGACCTTGTAGGGCGGACGTCCAGCCAGAACGGCATCGTGGAACGCGTGGGCTTTCTCGGTGATTATCGTCATCATCATCAGCTCCTGCTCGCTGGCGTCAGTGAATTCAGTCTACGTCGTCAGTTCAATGTTTGGCATCCTCCATCGGTTATGCGCGCTTCGCGGTTGCGACAAAGAGCGCCGGACCCTTCGCGCTCGGCTCGGCCGGCAGCGGGTGCGTGCGAACATGGTCGAACCCGGCATCCGCAACGTAGTTCGTCATCTGGGCTTCGGAGAATCCCAGCCACACATGTCCCATCTGCTGCGAGTAACTCTCGCGATCGTGGGGCAACATGTCGAGGATCAGCACACGGCCGCCGGGACGGAGGACACGCGAGACCTCGCGCAATGCCTGCGCCGGATCGGGCACGTGATGGAGCACGAGCGTGAGGGCCGCGGCGTCGAGGCTGCCGCGTTCGATCGGCAGCGACTCCAGGCGACCGCGCTTCAGCCCGACGTTCGGGTAGCCGCGCAGTCGCTTCCGCGCGGCCGCCAGCATCGCGCCTGAATCGTCGACGGCGATGACGCGGCGCACGAACGGAGCCAGCGCAGCCGACACGGAGCCTGTACCGCACCCGAGATCGCCGACCACCCACGCTTCGTCCAGAAGCGCTACGAGCCCGGACAGGTGAACGTGGCCCCCGAACAGCTCTTCACGCAACCGGTCCCACTCGCCGGCGGAGGACTCGAAGAACTGCTGCGACTTCGTCCGCCGATCGGCGAGGACGCGCTGCAGCCGATGGTGATCCTGAAAGGCGGACGAGGAGGTCGCGGCCTGGTCGCGAACGAGCGCCCACAGTCGATGCGTCGCCGGATCGCCGTTCTGACTCATTCGATACAAGCGGCTTGTCGCTTGGGCACGCGAGCCCACCCAGCCGGCATCGCCGAGCGCCTTCAGATGTCGGCTCACCGTCGACTGCGGGAGCTGCAGCACGGTGCACAGCTCCGACACGGTCAGCTCACGGTCCTCGAGGACGAGCAGGAGGCGGGTCCTGATGGGCTCCGCGAGCGCGGCCAGATGGTCGAGGATCGGTGTCGCCACGATTCAATCCTTCTAGCCGGATACTAGGATGTATTCGCCTGGCTGTCAAGGGCTGATGGGCAGCGGCCGGCCGGTGGCGTTGGCGGGCGGGGGGATGCCCAGGAGGGCGGCGACGGTGGGGCCCACGTCGACCGAGCGCACCACCCCAAGGCGGCGACCCGCGGCGACGCCGGGACCCGCCGCATAGAAGATCGCCTGGAGCTTCCGCCGGGTCGGAAACATGCCGTGGACACCGAGACCGGGTGGGCGGGTGTTCGTCACACGAGCGTCGAGGGTCAAGAGACCGGCCTGACCGAGCGCCACGTTCGGAAGCACACGGCGTCCCACCCCCTCGTGGCCATGGTCGGACACGACGACGAAGGTCGCGTCGGGGAATCGCGACCGGAGGGTCGCGAGAAACCGGTCGACGGTGCGGCCGAATAGGTCGGCGAGACGGGGCCAGGCTTTCGCGGCGCGCGGCGGTGAGTACGTCGAGGCGTCCGGACCGCCGTAGCCATGAGAGGCTCTATAGACACCGGGGCGAGTGCCGGATTGGAGCGTTAACGGGGAGGGATTATAGAGAGGGGGCCGTCTCGAACGGGATCAAAGCCAGACATTCCGCCGCCAGCACCTCACCGCCGAGGCGTACGGGCACGGGCCGGGCGGACGCGATCCGCGCGAGGCGCTCGGCTGCCACGAACACGATCACCTTAGGTGGCTCAAGCTCCTCGCCGACCGGCTCGGCGCGACGGCCTTCGGCAACCAGCCTCTGGGCCTCGTCGCGTGGGATGACGTAGGCAGCGCTCGCGTCAGCCAGCACGCGGCGCAGGCGGAACCACACGCCGCGGGCGTGCCGGCGCTGCCGGTAGTCCCACGACCGCACTACCACGCGGGAGCGCAGTTGCCTGACTCGCCGCTCGAGTGACGGGTTCATCGCGGGTCCTGCTCACCGGCCTCGAGACGGCGAAGGAGTGCCGCGACGTCGGCCCGCCGCGACCGCGGGTCCGGCATTCCCGACCTGGGCTCGATGAGAGAGAGGATCGCCAGGTTCGCGCGGACCACGTGGCGAAGCTCGGGCCGGAGACGCCGGTACGCGGCCTCGAGCTCGTCGAGATCGGCGCGGCTCGCGGTCGCGATCAGGCCCAGCGCCACGAGCAGGTCCCGGTCGCCTTTCTCCCCGGTGCGATCGGTGACGAGCTTCTCGAGGAGCATGCCCGCGAGTCGCGGCAGACGCACGCGCGTTCCCGCCAGTTCGATCTCGTCGCCGGGCGAGACCAGCGACAACGCGCCGAATACCACCAGCGGGAGCTGATCATCGTCCAGCACGTACGCTTCGGCCGGATCCTGCGCGGGGTCCATCCCGATGAAGTTGACTTCAAGCAGATCGGGCGATCGGGGCGTCCAGACAGACGGTTCGTCGATTGACGGGCGAAACTCGCTCAGCTCGGACAGCCGCTGCTTCACGGACGCGTGCCGATCGACTGGCACGCCCACATCGAGATCCTGCGACACCACCAAGGTCGCGGCCGCGCCGGGTTCGAGCAGATTCGGAACCTCCGACCCCACGACCAGCACGCCTGGATGCTCCAGCACCGGCCGTGCCGCCCGGCTCGTGGCCATCAAGCGGTCACGGAACGCCATGAGGGACGAGTATAGGGACCTCTGTTCCCTCAGGTCTAGTGAACGACTGACGTTTCAGTCC
>JACOUA010000028.1 GCA_016178075.1 Acidobacteriota bacterium | reverse complement strand
TGACGGCTGCCGGATCCGCCGACGGATTGCATCGGCAGCGCCAGCTCGAGCTGCGCGCGTTTGCCGAGCCGACGCTCGAAGATGGCGGTCACCGCCGCGCTCGTCGTCCGCTCGTGAGCGACCGCCGGCACGAGGATCAGCTCATCTTCCGGGAAGGCCTTCTCCGTGAAGATCGGCCGATGGAAATTGAGGTTCCCGTGCGGCCAGCCCGGCTCGGCGCAGAACGTCCGCAGGTAGTCGACGAGGCCTCGCACCCGATCCGCGTCCAGCGCCTCGCCGAAGGCCGGCATCTCAGCCGAAAGGCCCGCGGCGGGCCCCCCTCGCAGGATCACCATCGCCCAGTCGGCGTCGGCCTCGGGCGTGGAGAGCGAGCACGACGTGAAATCCATCGGCGTCGTTTTCACCGTCGGGTTCGGCACCTGGCCTTTCCCGTCGGCGCCGTGGCACTGCGCGCACCACGAACGGTAGATCTCCTGTGGCGAGTCCGGAACCTGTGCCACGGAGGGGAAGGCGCAAGACCAGACCACGACCACCAGACAGGTTGTGTGCAGACGTCGAGTCATCAGAGCGAGCGGCTTCGATCTTGTAGCACAAACAGCTCTCAGCCATCAGCTCTCGGCTGTCAGCCAGAACGTTTCTTGCTGGTGCGGCCGGCCTGTCAGGAGCTGAGAGGTGAAAGCTGAGAGCTGATCGCTTGTTACTTGCGGGTCTTCTTTCGCGGAGGGCGCGGCGCGTTGTGAACCGTCGTGCTCTGGAGGATGCGATCGAACTTCTTTCCCCATTTCTCGGCGACGTCGGAGTCCGCCGGGGCCATCGGGGCTTCCTCGTCGGGGACCGGCTCGGCCCAGCCTTCGGCCAACATGACGGATCCCAGTGTCGCCCCGATGTCGTAGACATGCCCGGGGTAGAAGTGATCGAGTTGTATGCCGTCAATACTGCCCGACAACTGCTGTGTAATCCGGACCTTCATAAAGGGCGCAGAAAGTGGGATTTGCGCTGGAGAGAGCAAACCCCGTGCCTCCGCGCCGCGGTTCGAGTCGGGCCTGAGCCGTGGAGATCACACAATTGCATTTCCTTGATCGCCGGGCCATCGTCCAGCCGGCCACACATTTGTCACGACCTCGGCGACGCTGCGAACGAACGAACAGCTCACCCACCTCCAACACTCCATCAGGTGGCAGGCGTGGTGCCTCAGCACCGCGTGACGTAATGTCGACACGGCACAAGCGCGGACGTTCCGCTCGTCGAATGGGTTGGACCGCTATACGGCGCCTTACGAGAATTTTGTTCTCGTTGCCGTATAGTGGTCCTAGCAGTCCGTGGTGCAAGTCCAGCGTCGCACCGATGCGAGCCGGGGCCCCCGACGCGCGTTTTTCAGCGCGTTGGGGTGGGAGGGAGCGGCGCGGGGCGTAAGGGCCCCCGCAAGCGACCGAGCCGGGGTCCGGGGCAGAGCCCCGGCATAGTTGGTCGCGTCGTGAAGCCAGGCGGATAGCCAGCGCGGACCTACACCGATGCGCGCGCGGCGATCGCCGCCTTGACCCGGTCGGGCGTGAAGGGGACCTGACGAATTCGCGCGCCGGTGGCGTCGAAGATCGCGTTGCCGATGGCCGCCGCGACGAGCGTAATGGTCGTTTCTCCGGCGCCCATGGCCTCGGCATCGCGGCGGTCGATCAGCACGCTCTCGATCGTTGGCACATCGGCTCCGAGCGTGAGACTGCGATAGGTTCGCCAGTCGACCGACGTCACCTTCGTGCCGTCCCACGTCACCTCTTCGCCCAGCGCGCGGCTCATGCCCTGCAGCGCGCCGCCTTCGATCTGGTTCTTCATCCCGTCCGGCGTCGAGATGGGACCGCAATCCTGCGACGCGACGAATCGTGTGACCGAGATTCGACCGGTGCTTTGGTCGACATCGACCTCGGCCACGAGCGCGCAGTACCCGTTGTCTCCCTCGTAGAGCACGCAGGCGATGCCCCGACCGCTCGCCACGCCGGAGCGGCTGAGGTTGGGCCGAGGTGAAGGACGGGGCTGCCACTTCGCGGCCGTGGCGGCCGCCGACACCACGTCTTTGAGTCGCGGGTCGCTGAGGTGGCGCAGGCGATACGCCACCGGATCGGCTTTCACGCGCGCCGCGATCTCGTCCATGAACGACTCGTGCGCGAACGTGTTCTGCAGTCGGCTTGGCGACCTCAGCGGACCCGTGAAAAACGGCGACCGGATGGTGTGCGTCAGCACGCGCTCGCTCGCAATCGTGCCCGTTCCCCCGGCTGCGCCATCGACGCGGCCCCTGACGTAGGACGGCGCGGCGTTGCTGCCGTTGTTGAAACCGCCCGCCGGCTCGGGCGCCGGCGTGCGTGGAGCGAACGCAGCCGGCTGGAAACCGGCGAGCATGCCGGTCACGACGTTCCCGGGCGTGTTGGAACCAGGGCGGCCTCCGAGCGTCGGCGACCACGACTCGTGATCCCACGCGACGATGGTGCCTCTCGCATCCAGGCCGACCCGCTGATCGATCACGTACGCAAAGCCGTAGTTTTCCCAAGCCATCTCGTCTCGACGCGAGAGCTGCACGCGCACGGGGCGGCCGACGGCCTGCGACAGCAGCGCCGCGTCGTAGGAGACGGTATCCGCGCCGTTGATCCCGTAGCAGCCCGACCCTCGTGCGAACACCACACGCACGTCTTCCGTCTTCAGGCCGAGCATCGTGGCTGCCGCGCTCCGCAAGCCAAAGACGGCCTGAGAAGAGGACCAGATCGTGGCGCTGCCGCTCTTGACGTCGGCGACCGCGCACGAGCTGCCCATCGAGCCGTGCATCTGGTACGGATGGAAGTAGGTCGCCTTCATCGTCGTGACGCCGCCTCTGAGCGTCTGATCGACGTCGCCCGAGTTCACGACCAACGAATCGCGGGACGGCTGGCTTCGGAGATAGTCATAAAAGCTGGCCTGGCCGGGCAGGCCGACCCCTGGAGCCCAGGTCGCCTTCAGCGTGCTGGCCGCCTGCATCGCCTGCCACGGTTTCTCGGCCACGACGCCGAGGAAGTTTTTTCTCACGACGACCTTGACGACGCCGGGGAGGGCGAGGACCGAGCGTTCGTCGACACCGACCAGTGTCGCACCCACTTCAGGCGGGCGCACGACCGCGCCGTGGAGCATGCCAGGCACCCGCACGTTGTGGACGTACTCGAGCTCGCCGGTGACCATGGCCGGCATGTCAACTCGCGGTACAGACGTGCCGAGCACGGTCCACTCGCGCGCAGGCCTCCGCGGGGCCTTGGGGCTCATCGGGACGCTGAACTTCCTTCCGCCGACGAGGTCGCCGTACGTCACCTTTTTCGACGCGTCTTGCTTCACGCTGACCACGCCATCGGCGACGGTGAGCTGGTCGGCCGCGACGCCCAGACGCGCCGCCGCGAGCCGGACGAGCGCTTCGCGGGCGCTGGCCCCCGCTCGCGCCAGATTACGCTCGTTGAAATTCGTCGGGTGCGACTGGCTGCCGGATGTCGTCCCTTGATCGGGCGTCATCGACGTGTCGCATTGAATGAGCCGGACGCGACCGACCGGTATGCCGAGCTCTTCGGCGATCAACTGGATCTGCGCCGTCTGCATGCCCTGACCGAGCTCGCACTTCCCTGTGTAGGCGGTCACGATGCCGTCCGCGCCGACGGCGATCCACGAATCGAGCTGCCCGTCGGCCGCGCGAGGAGGCTGCGCGAGTATCGGGGACATCACGCCGGGTGCCAGCCCGAGCTCGTCCGCGAGCCCGGCGCCACTGAACCCGCTGAACCCGCTGAAACCAACGACGAACGCGCCCGAGTCTTTGAGAAACTCTCGCCGCGAGAATCCGGCGCGCGTCAACGCGGCGCGAGCGTCAGGCGTGAGCCTCATACGGCCCGCTCCGTAGAACAAACGTCCGGGATAAGCGCGGGTGGGCCCACGTTTTTGCCAGGGCTCAGCCGCGCTGCATAGCGGCGGATCGCGCGGAACATGCGCACGTGCGCGAAACAGCGGCACAGCACGCCTGACATCGCCTGCCTGATCTCAGCGTCAGTCGCGTTCGGGTTCTGATCCAGGAAGGCCTTGGCCGTCAGGATGACGCCGTTCAGGCAGAAGCCGCACTGCGCGGCCTGCTCGTCGATGAACGCCCGCTGGATGGGGTGCGGCTTCTCGGCCGTTCCGAGGCCTTCCAGGGTCGTGATGTCTCCGTTCGCCGCGGACGAGACCGGCGTGACGCAGGATCGAATCGCCCGACCGCGCAGGATGACCGTGCACGCGCCGCACTGGCCGAGCCCACACCCGAACTTGGGCCCGCGCACTCCCAGATCATCGCTCAGCACGTACAGCAGCGGGGTTGCAGGATCGACGTCTACCGTGTGCGAACGGCCGTTGACCTTCAGCTCGATGCTCATGACAAGACCGTCAGCAGCCGGTCGATGTCTTCCTGCTCGTTGAACACTGACACCGAGAGTCGCATCCGCCGTTCCTTCTCGATGATCGTGGCGGTGACGCGGCCCTGTCTCAGCTGCTGTGCCGTGGCGGCCGTGTCCTCGAGCTGAAACGCCACGATCGGCGTCTCGTTGCCGACCGGCGTGAGCGACGGGTATCCCAGCCGGGGCAGCTCCTTCTGAAGCCGGTCGGTGAGCTGACGGGCGTGGGTCCGGATGTTCGCCTGCCCGAGCCGCTCGATGTACTGAAGTGACGTGTGGGCGCAGAGCGCCAGCGCGTTCGGGAAGGTGCCGGTTTCATACCGGGCCGCGCCCGGCAGCGGCTCCCACGTCAGGCCGACGCGGTCGAAGTTCGCGATCTGCCGGTGGCCGTACCGCGTCGTCGGCACGACGCGGTCTTGCAGATCCTCGCGGACGTAGTCGGCAAACACGTAGGCGCCGTGTGCGTGCGCGAGATCGCTGATCGCTCGCGCGTCGTGGAGGTAGCCGTGGACGTTCGAGACGAGCGCCATCGACACGATCCGCGTGTGTCTGTCGATGACGCGCTCCATGTCCTTGATGTCGATCGCCCAGTTGCGGTGCTTCACGACACGCAGTTCCAGCCCCTTCGCTTCGAGCGATTTGTACATGTAGAGCGAGGTCTCGAAGTGCAGCTCGTCGAGCACCACGTTGCCGCCGCGTCGGGCCAGGTCCATCCCCATCACGACGATGTTCTCGCCGTCCGAGGTGTTCTGGACGAAGGCGATCTCGTTGGGCTTCGCGCCGATGAGCTGCGCGAAGCGACGTTTGAGATCCTTCTGCTGCTCCTCGCCGAAATCGGCGCGGCCCTCGCCGCCGCCCTTCAGCCGGAACGCGACGTGCTGTTCCAGCGCGCGCGACGCCGGCAGACTCATCGGATGGATCGCCGCCGAGTTCAGGTACGTTTGCGCCGACGCGATGGGGAAGTCCGCCCGGACCGACGGCGGGAACACCGATCCGGCCGCGGCTTCGAGGGGAAAGGCCGATCGCGCCGACGCCGTCAGCGCGGCGGCGCTTAGAAGAAACTGCCGACGGTCGATTGGCATGATGCTCCTCCGCTGTCGTTCCGGGCGAAGTATAGCCGACCGCCGTTTCACGTGCTCCTGAAGGTGCCCTGATCGATCGGTCATGCCGGACTCGATCGGTACCGGCGGATGTGACGCCGTACCAGCGCCAGCGACAGCGTCGTCATGGCCAGCGCCGCGGCCATCAGTGCGAAGAACGACGGGCTGCCTCGGTAGTCGAGAGCCATGGGACCTGCGTACCCGCCTGAAGCCGAGATAGACCGCGAACAGGCACGAGAGAAAGGCCGACCACAGCGCGACGGTGTCCGTCCGGAACCCGCTGTGGAACAGCGTCTTCAACGGAGCTCCGGTGCCCGGGTAGCCGCTCCAGCGTCCCCGGTCGATCGTACGACCGACATCGACCGCCGTGTCACACGGTGTCGTCACGGCTCCTGTCGGCGGCGATGGCGTGCATTGGGGAGCGCAGAACGCAGGTTCAGCATAAGGGCGAGGTCGGTGCGCGGCAATGTAATCCTGGCTGATGGGTCCCTAACCGGCAACGGTTCGGTGAGTCGTTCGTCGGTCAGTCTGGTCCGCTCGTCGGTATACTTCCTCCCGGCCGTGCCGGCGGCGTCTGGCATCCGGATGGGAGGCAACGGGAGTCTAAACCATGATCCGAGCATCCATCGTAGTGTTGGCGATTCTCGCGACGGTTGGTACGGCGGCATCGCCTGCGTCCGCGTTGTATGCGGCCCAAGAGACGCAGGTGGCTGCGTTGGGGCCTGCCACGTTCATCGCCTACTACTGGCGGGCGAAGCCCGGTCAGCTCGAGGCGTACAACGAATACATCAAGACGGTCGCCGAACCGATTGACGAGGAGGCGCGTCGCGCCGGCGTGTTCGAAGAGGTACGAACAGTTGTCCCGGGGCCCGGCGTCACGGTCGACTGGACGCACCTGCGGATCTTCCGGTTGAAGAACGCGGCGGCCGCGGACGCGCTCAGCGCCGGCCTCGACGCCGCCACGGCGCGCGTCGTGCCGGAGGAGGCACGCCGGAAGGCCAACAGCGAGCGCGCGGCGACGCTGCGCGACGCCGTGCGGCGAGAGGTGTGGACCGAGCTGAGGTAGATCGCGGGTGCAGGGCCAGTTGCACCCGCTTCAGAATGGTTTCAAGATGACGCCGGAGGGCGATGTATGCGCTCGCACATCTTAGCGCGGCTTGCCGTGGGTGTCCTCTCGGTCCTGGTCTCGCCGACGATAGCACCGGCTCAAACGCCTCCGCGAGACACGCGGCCTGCTCCGCAAACCGGCACCGCAACTGTCCGCGGCAGCGTGGTCGCCGCGGACGGTAGCCGCCCGTTGCGCCGCGTCCAGCTCAGGTTGAGCTCTCTGGAACCGGGTGCCCCTCAAGCCCGCACGACGAGCACGGATGAAGACGGCCGCTATGAAATCAGTGTCGGACCCCACTCCTGAGGTGGCAAGGCTCCGATCGTCGTCGCCGGCGTCGACATCGAGAACGTTTCACTGAGGGGGTCGTCGGGAGGGACGTTCAGCGGAAACGTTGTCGTCGAAGAAGGCGCCTCGGCCAAGATTCCCAGGGTGCGGATCAGCCTTGCGCAACGCTTTCTCGGACAGCCCGATTCGTCGAGGCTCGGGGCGTTTCGTAATTCGGGCCCGGTGCAGGTCCGGTGGAATTCGCGTGACTTGGTTATCGTTCATCGAAGATGTGTCTCCGCAGTCAATGTCCCGACGGCATTGCGCCACAGAGAATGAGGGCTGCTGGCAGCGATGGCTCGGCAGCCGTTTGTTACGAACCCCTCTCCTTGACGAAAGACGCAATGACGTGTGTTAGGACATCGGGGTTCTGTTGCCAGTAGGTGAGCGAGGAAGCGACAGCGAGCTTCGCATGACGCATGCGCTCGCGCAAGATCTCGCCCGAGCGGAGCGGGTGCATCACGTCATGCGGTTGCGTCAGTACCAGCGCCGGCGCTTCGATCTCGGTCAAGCGTTCCGCCGGGAGAGGCTGACTGGAGAGCAGCCCCTGGATCGCGAGGACGATGGCCGCGGGCCGTTGGGCGCGGAGCAAGGCTCGCATCCTGTCGCGTGGTGCCGGCCCGGGCAGCATGGTCAGAATGTGGGCCGTCACAGGCGCGCCGAAGTAACGGTACAGGAACATCAAGCCACTGAGCCGCCTGCTGGGGCCTTTTAGATCGATCTCGAACGCAGGCGGGTTCCGCAGCACGAGACGATCTACGCGCGTCGGATGAGCGAGGGTGAACATCAACGCAGCCCCGGCGCCCATGGAACTGCCATAAATACTGGTGCGCTCGAGGCCTAGCGCGTCGATGAGGCCGTGCATGTCGTCGGCCAACGCCGTCCAGTGGTAATCCTCGCGACGCGTGGTGTAGCCGGAGCGTCCGTGGCCGCGCGCGTCGTACGAAACGATGTGCAACCCACGCGCCGCGATATCAGCGGCGTGTAGGCCAAATACCGGCGCAGTTGCGACGCTGCCGAGGGCTCCGTGCGCGACGATCAGGTGCGGACCGGAATCGTGCTCTTCGTAGTAGAGATCGATGCCGCGGATGTGTACGTAGGGCATGACGAAACAAGGTGCAGCCGCCCGGCCTCGAGGCGCCGGGGTGCGGGACCGAATCCTGTTTGCCCCAGCCCGGGTTAGCTGGCCCTGCAGCCCGGCCAGCGTAGCCCGACTCGTCGGAGGCCACTCACCATGCAGGCGTCGGGTGCGCTGCCGTTAGGCGGCAGGCTGCCGACGACGGTTCAAGAACGTTGCGACGCTCCGCGTGAATTCTGTAGCCGCCTCGACAAACGGAAAGTGGCCGATGCCTTCGAAAACGCACAGCAAGGCCGCGGGCATCTGCTCCGCGAGCCACTCCATGTGCGGGCGATAGGGATCCTCGCTGCCCACGACAAGCAAAGCTGGCACCCGGAGCCCACAAACGCGATCACGAAGATCGTACACGGGCAACTCGCGTGTGAAAGCTGCGTTGTATGGGTCCGCCGCGAAATGTAGCGTCTCGAACAACGACCAGTACTTGTGCTCTCCAACGAAGAACCCAGGCCAGACGGCGCGAAAGTGTTCCCGAAGCTCGGCGTCCGTTGCCACCTTCGCGGTCTGCGCACGGACAGGACCGGCCGAGGTCGCGACCAGAATCAAGTGCGTGAGCGACGCCGGCCAACGCACGGCGTACTCAAGCGCAAGGAAACCGCCGTACGAATGACCGAGCAGGGCGAAACGACGGAATCCAAGGCATTCTGCGAAATCGTTGGCGTCGGTGGCCCACGTATCGTGCGAGTACTCCAGCTCGCTGTCACGCGCGGACTGACCGTGGCCTCGCTGATCCGGGATGATCACGCGAATGCCGTGCCTCGCCAGATCAAGAATGCCCGGGACGCGAAGTGTGCCGGCATCGACCCCCATGCCACCATGAAGGCATACCAGTGGATGGCCGTGTCCAGTGTCGGAGTACGCGAGTTGTACGCCGTTGACGGTCGCAGTCATGCCCATATTCTGCCCCGTATGGGGCGTCGCGATCGGCTTGGCCGCCGGCGCGCTGAACCTGATCGACACGGCGATCGAACCGCTCGCCGATGACACTGCCGGGACGATGAGCCTCTGGTTCGGCGGGCTGCTGTTCCTGGAGGCGCGAGCACCGCCGCGGCGATCATGTGCGCGGCTATTGCCTGGCGTGGATTCGCGCTGGCCTTGATGGCGGCATTCCAAAGCGCGTACTGGAGCGCGCTGGCCAGCGCGGCGATGAAGTGCACGCCGTCCATGGGGTGCTCGAGCTACCCGCCGAGGTTGCGGTAGTACACCGTCGTGCTGCAGAGCCCGCCGTGCGGCAGCAAGGCATAGCCGGGGATCACACCTACACGCTCCCAGCCCAAGCGCTCGTACAGGCGTGCGGCGTCGCCACCGGTGACGGCGTCGAGCACCAGCAGCGTCTTGCCGCATTCGCGCGCCGTGGCTTCAGCGGCTCGCATCAGCGCCGCCCCCAGCCCTTGGCGACGTGCGCGGCGATGCACCAGCATCTTCGCTAGATCGGCGCGGTGCGGTTGGTTCTCGGGCTGGTCGAGCACCAACTGCACGGTGCCGCACAGGCCTCGCGCATCTTCGGCGACCAGCAGCGCGCGCTCACCCGCGGTCACGCCTTGCGCGACGCGGCGCCAGAACGCCACAGCGCGGTCGCGCGGCAGCGGGTGCATGAAGCTCACCGACGCTCCACCTTCGACGCAGTCGATCAACACGTCGGCGAGTTCGTCGATCTGCGCGTCATCGAGCGCGTACAGACGTCGCAGGGACCAGGCGGCTGTGCTCATCGTCTCAAGGGGGTTTCGGACGCGATCACCACCGCATAGCGCGCAGGTTTTCGCGTGGGGTTGTGGAACATCGTCGGGCGATCGAGCTGCATGGCCAGGCAATCACCTTCGCGCAATCGGTGGCGCTCGACGCCCACCGTGATGTCGATCGCGCCTTCGAGCACCCACACCTGCTGGTGCACGCGCATGTCGCGCACGCCAGTTTCGAAAGCCACGCGCCTACCGGGCGGGAAATGCACCTCGACGATCTGCATCGGCTGCGGCACGCCCGGCGGCGAGACGTTGCGCCGAAGGTAGCCCGAGGCCGGGTCTTGCCACTGCGGCTGGTCATCACGCCGCGCCACCGGGCCGCTGGGCGCTTGGGCCGCGGCGGCCGGCGCATCGAACAGCGAGGCCAAGGTCACGCCCAAACCCGCAGCGAGCTTCTCCAGCACCATCGCGGTGGGGCTGCTTTCACCACGCTCGATGAGCGAGATCATCGAACGGCTCACGCCGCTCTTGCTGGCCAGTGCGTCGAGCGAGAGGCCTTGCGCGGCGCGCAGGTCGAGCACGCGTTCGGCGATGCGTTGGTTCAGGTCGGCCGTTGCTTCCATGATGATGGACGTAATATCCACCATATCGGAGACGGCGTCAAGTCTTTGTGACCGAGCGTCCGGCGAAGCTTGCCGCACGTGACCAGATGGGCCGACCGGCATAACGCGCTTCGCCGGAGAAGTGTGGAGCGGCATACCGAGCGGCACAACCTGGAAGATTCGAAGAACGGTCGTAACTTGGAAACTCCAAGTGTTGGACACTCACGGGTGAGGTGTCGAAAAGCGTATGATGCGGGCCCGTCTTGCCAGGGAGGTGCGGTTATGCGAAATGCGCAGCGACTCGGGTTAGTGGTCGCCTTGGCTCTCGTCGTTTCACCGGCCGTCCGATGGACCGTCTTCGCGCAGGTACCTCCGAATCCGTATCGCATCGTTGAGGGCTGGGCCCAGCTCCCGAACGGCAGGCCAATGGGCGCCGTGGGCAAGGTGTCGATCGACCCCGACGGCCGACATATCTGGGCGATCGTGCGATGCGATCGGTTGACGGATCCGTCTCGGTTCGGCGACGAATGCCGCGACTCGAAGACGGATCCGATCCTCCGGTTCGGCCCGGACGGCAAGGTTGTGAAGAGCTTCGGGGGTGGAATGTTCATTTGGCCGCACGGACTCGGCGTGGATCGGGACGGCAACGTCTGGGTCAGCGACGCAGTCGCCGACAACCGAATCCCGAAGGGCGACAAACGCGGGCAGATCGTCGTCAAGTTCAGCCCGGAGGGGAAGGTGTTGATGACATTGGGCGCGCCCGGGCAGTCTGGGAGCGGCCCCGATC
>JACOUA010000027.1 GCA_016178075.1 Acidobacteriota bacterium | reverse complement strand
GCGCGCATGATCCGCTCCGGCGTCGCCGGAATCTCTTTCACGTCGATCCCCAGGTGCCGAATCGCGTTCACGATGGCCGGCGCCACGCCGTCAACTGGCAGCTCGCCGACGCCTTTGGCGCCGAACGGCCCGTATCGATAGGGATTCTCCAGAATCACCACATCGAAGGTCGGCGTATCCATCGTCGTCGGGACGAGGTAGTTCGTGAGCTGCGCGTTGGCCATGCGGCCGTCCCGCATGACGACCTCTTCGAGAATCGCGTAGCCGAGCCCCTGCGCGGTCCCGCCCTCGATTTGCCCGGCGGCAAACCTCGGGTGAATCGCCTTGCCGATTTCCTGGACGGCCGTGATTCTGAGCGGCTTGATTTCGAACGTGTCCGGATCCAGCTCGACTTCGGCGACGTCGCAGGCCCAAGCATAAGTGCCATACGCGTCGCCGCGATACGTCTGGTCGTCCCAGCGGATGTCGGCCGGCGCCTCGTACTCCTTCGTGACGACGAGCGGCCCATGGCGACGGAAGTACTCGCGCGGTGAAAGATCTCCCAGCAGAGCCTTCATCTCCTCGGCCGAGCGCTGCAGGATCTTCCCGACGACCATACAGGTCCTGGAGGCGACGGTCGGGCCGCTGTTCGGCACGATCTGGGTGTCCGGATTGATGGTGTGGACGTGGTCGAACGGTATCCCGAGGGTGTCCGCCACGATCTGCGCGTGCATCGTGCGTGTCCCCTGACCGATTTCAGTGCTCGCCACCAGGATCCGGACGCCGTCGTCGACGAGCTCGAGCGAGGCCTTCGAGCGGAGCGTCACCTCGCCGCTTCCCGTGAAACCCGACCCGTGGAAGAAGAGCGAGAGCCCGATGCCTCGATTCGATCCGGCGAACGCGCGGCGCTTGCGTTGAAAACCGGTACGCTTCAGCGCTTCGCGCAGGACCTGCCGCGCACTGCAGTCACGCCCGAGGCGCTGGCCGGTCGCCGTCGTGTCGCCGGGACGAAGCGCGTTGATCTCCCGCAACCGCACCGGGTCCAGGCCGAGCCGTTCGGCGACCAGATCCATGTGCGATTCGGCGGCAAACTGGGTCTGCGGCGCCCCGAAACCGCGAAAGGCCCCGTTCGGCGGCGTGTTCGTCATCACCGCCCGGCCCGCGATGCGCACGTGATCGCAGCGATACGGTCCCGACGCGTGAATCACTCCGCGCGACAACACGACGGGGCTGAGCGTCACGTACGCGCCGCCGTCGAGCAGCACGTCAATGTCGAGCGCGGTCAGACGGCCGGCCCGCGTCACGCCCGTGCGGTGCCGGACGATGGCAGGATGCCGCTTGGTCGTCGCAACCATGTCCTCGACGCGGTCGTAGATCAGTTTCACGGGCCGCCGCGCCTTCAGGGCGACGAGCGCGGCGTGACCCGCGACGACCGACGGGTATTCTTCCTTGCCACCAAATCCGCCGCCGGTTTCGGTCGCGACCACGCGCACCTGGTCGGCGGGCAGGCCGAGCAGCACCACCAAGGCCTTGTGTACGTAGTACGGGCATTGAATCGATCCGTACACAGTCACGCCGTCCCGTTCGGGCACCGCGATGACACCCTGCGGCTCGATGTAGAGCTGCTCCTGGTGTCCCGCCCGGTATTCCGCTTCCACGACGAGGTCGGCTTCAGCGAGACCGCGCCTGAGGTCGCCCTTCACGATCTCGATGGTTTTGAACGACGTCGTGGAGGCCTTCGGGTCGTAGAGCGGGGCGGACGCTTCGTACTCGATGCGAACGTCAGCCCTTAGGAGCGCGTCGCGATCCTCATGGGCAAGGAGCAGAATCGGCTCGGCCGCGTGCCGGACCTCGCGCTCCACGAGCGCGGGTTGGTCGTCCTCGATGGCCGCAATGATGTTCGCGCCGGGGATGTCGCGGTGGTCGACAATCGTGAAGCCGTTGGCCGACGCGGCCTGACCGAGATCGATAGACAGGATGCGACCGCAGGGGATGGTCGATCGGATCGTCCGGGCGTGCAGCATGCCCGGAAAGCGATAGTCGTCGATGTAGCGTGCGGCGCCCGTGACCTTCTCGAGTCCCTCTTTTCTTGGAACGTTGCGGCCGACATTTTTTACTTTGCGGTGGGGCCCCTCCCCCACCGCCCGCCACCGCTCGCTAGCGCTCGCGGCGCTGTTTCGTGAGGTCTCTCTGCTTAGTGTGCGCAAAGTCTAAGCCTGAAGCCGGCAGCTGAAGCCCAAAGCCTAGGCTCGGCGTAGCCTTCGTGCACTTCGTATCCGCCGCGGTATTCCTTCGTGTCGGGCCGCTTGATCTGCGCATGCGGGACGATCCGGTTGCGGAGCCGTCCGCGGAAATCGTCGAGTGATTGCCACCCGCGAGCGGCGTTCCGATCAAGGAACTCGCGCATCCCGGCGATGAGCTGCCTGATGACGTTGGGCCCGATGGCGTGATCGAGCATCGCGGCCGTACAGACCTGCGCGGTCCCGGCCCCTACCAGGAAGTAGTTGAGGGCCTGCGTGAAGGTGGTGATGCCGCCGATCGCCGAAAAGCTCTTGGCGGGGAACGCCTGGCACAGCTGCGTCACTTTGGCGAGCGCCATCGGGAGGATCGCCGGGCCGCCGAGCCCGCCGTACGATACGAGCCCATCGACGTTCATCTCGAATTCGAGCGAGCCCGGATCGATCATCGGCAGCGACAGGAACGTGTTGGTCGCGGAGATCGCGTCGGCGCCGCCGTTGAACGCGCCGCGCGCTTCGATCACGATGTCGGTCGTCGACGGGATGAGCTTTGCCCAGACCGGCACGCGAGAGACTTCTTTCACGACCTGGACGACATAGGACACGAGTTGCTGGTCCTTCCCGATGTTCGATCCCATGTCGGGCCGATCCATGTGCGGGCACGACAGGTTCAGCTCGAGCGCGTCGGCGCCCTGGTCCTGACAGGCGGTCGCCAGCTCCTGCCAATGCGCCAGCTCGCGGTCGTTGCCCGATCCCGCCATGATCGACGCCACCAGGATCTTGTCGGGGAACGCCTTCTTGATGCGTCCCAGGCGTGGGATCCACCAGTCGATCGGCTTGTCCGAGATGAGTTCCCAGTTCCACGAGGAGTGCAGCGCGGCGCCCGCCCGCTTCTCCATCGAGATGCGGCCCGTTTCCGGCGTCACCCGGTTGAATTTGGTCTTCGGCCCTTTGACGTTGATGACCGGGTGCAGCCCGATCGTCTTGGTCACGACGCCGCCCCAGCCGGCCTCGAACGCCCGCATGATGTTCGAGTCGGATTCGGTCGGCGGCGCCGACGCCAGCATGAAGGGGTTCTCGAAGCGAAGACCGGTGAAGACAGTGGAAAGATCCATAGGGACTCCAATCACCAAATGTTCAAATGCCCATTTTCTATGTGGCTCCTGCCGCCTTAAACGATTCGTCCAGCAGCGTGATCGCTTCCTCGACCTCGTCCCTTGTCACAGTCAGCGCGGGTGAAAGGCGAAGGCAGTTGCCTTCGAGCCCGCCCTTGCCGATGAGCAGTCCGCGCCTTTTCGTCTCCTCGAACAACGCATTGGTGAACGCTTTGGCCGGCGTCCGGTTCTTGACCGTCTCGTCCTCAACGAGCTCGACGCCTTGCATCAGCCCCTTGCCGCGCACGTCGCCAATCGTGCATCGGTACTTCCGCTTCAGACCGTCGAGGCCGTCCCTGAGCAGTGCGCCCATCGATTGAGCGTTCCCCGGCAGGTTGTCCTTCTCCATGATGTCGAGCGTGGCGTTGGCCGCGGCGGTGGAGACGGGGTTTCCGCCGAAGGTCGAAATCGTGAGCGCCTTGAGCGCGGCTGCGATCTCGGGCGTCGCGATCGTGACGCCGAGCGGCAGCCCGTTGGCCACGCCCTTGGCCGTCGTCAGGATGTCGGGCTGGACGTTGTAGTGCTCGATCCCCCACCACTTGCCGCCGGTGCGGCCGAATCCGGTCTGCACTTCGTCGCAGATGAAGACGCCGCCGAACTTCTTGATGATGCCGACGGCGATCTCGAAGTACTCGGGCGGAGGCGTGATGAAGCCGCCCACGCCCTGAATCGGCTCGGCGATGAAGCCCGCGATCCGGCCGCTCGTGGTCGTGCGGACGAGCTCCTCGATGTCCTTCGCGCACGCGACACCGCACGACGGATACTCGAGATGCAGCGGGCACCGATAGCAGTAGGGGGCCGGCGCATGTTTGATGCCGGCAACCTGCGACGTCAGCGGGCGCCACGGCGCGTGCGCGGTGAGCGACTGCGCCAGCATCGACCGGCCGGAGTAGCCGTGGCGGAGCGCGACGATCTCGGTGTTGCCCGTGGAGAGCTGCGCCATCATGATGCCGGTCTCGTCAGCCTCGGTGCCGGACGTCGTGAAGTACGTCTGGCTGAGGCGTCCCGGCGTGATGCGCGCCAGCTTCTCGGCCAGCTCGACGACGGGCAGCGTCGGGTACAGGCTCGAGACGTGCGAGAAGCGATCGATCTGCGCCTTGACGGCGGCGTTCACGCGGTCGTCGGCATGGCCGATCGAGACGGTCAGGATGCCGCCGAAAAAGTCCAGATACTCGCGCCCGTCGGCGTCGCGGAGACGGCGGCCTTTCCCCGCGGCCGGGACCAGCGGCTCCTCGTAGTACTGGATGACGCCGGGGAACACGTACTGCTTGTGCTTGGCGCGGACCGCGTTGCCGTCGATTGGGGCATGATCGGTGGTGGTGACGCCGCCCGGCGGCGACGTGGTCTCGACAGAAGTGGATTTCATAGGCTCCTCGGATCTCGCTTGATGAACGAGCCGGCGCCGGCCCGTCCGACGAACGTCCCGTTTTCGATCACCATCCTGCCACGCGACAGCACGGTCTCGGTGACGCCCGTGATGTGCCGCCCTTCATACGGGTTGTAATCGACCCGCATGTGGTGGCTCTTCGCGGACAGTGTGGTGGACTTGTCCGGATTGAAGATGACGAGGTCGGCGTCCGAACCGGGTGCGATCGTGCCCTTGCGCGGAAACATCCCGAAGATCTTCGCGGGCGCGGTCGAGGTGAGCTCGACGAAGCGGTTCAGGGAAATGCGACCCGTCCGCACGCCGCCGTCGTACACCAGACTCATGCGCGTCTCGATGCCCGGCGCGCCGTTGGGGATCTTCGAGAAGTCCTCCTTGCCCAACGGCTCCTTCTGTTCCTTGATGCAGAAGGGGCAGTGATCGGTCGAGACGACCTGCAGATCGTGGAAGGCCAGCCCGCGCCACAGCTTCGCTTGCGTCTCTTTCGGGCGGAGCGGCGGGCTCATGACGTACTTGGCGCCTTCGAAGCCGGGCTCCTCGTAGTTGTCGTACGAGAGGAACAGATACTGCGGGCAGGTTTCGGCGTACGCCGGGAGACCGCGGTCGCGCGCCTCGGTCACCATCTCCAGCGCCTCGGCGGCGGAGAGGTGAACGATGTAGATCGGGACGTTCGCGATCTCCGCCATCGCGATCGCGCGGTGTGTCGCCTCCGCTTCGGCACGTGCCGGCCGCGTCAGCGCGTGGTACTTCGGCGCGGTCTGGCCCTGGGCGAGCGCGCGTTTGACCAGCACGTCGATTACCCCGCCGTTTTCGGCGTGCATGCAGATCGTCCCGCCGTTCTCGCCGGTTTTCAGCAGCGCCCTGAAGATCGTGGCATCGTCCAGCATGAAGACGCCGGGATACGCCATGAACAGCTTGAACGACGTCACACCCTCCCGGACGAGCGTGTCCATCTCGGCTTCGACCTGTGGGCCGAGCTCCGTGATGATCATGTGGAACCCGTAGTCGATCGCCGCCTTGCCGTCGGCCTTCTTCATCCAGTTCGCCCAGGCCTGCTGCAGCGCCTGGCCCTTGTACTGGATGGCGAAGTCGACGATCGAGGTCGTCCCGCCGTACGCCGCCGCAATCGTGCCCGTTTCGAAATCGTCGGACGAGGTCGTCCCCCCGAACGGCATGTCGAGATGCGTGTGGACGTCGATGCCGCCGGGGAACACGTAACGTCCGGTCGCGTCAATGGTCTTGTCGGCCGCCATGTCGAGCGACGTGCCGATGAGGGCGATCCGCTCGCCGTCGATCAACACGTCGCCGCGATACCGATCGGTCGCGGTCACGACGGTGCCGTTCTTGACGAGCGTCTTCATTATTTAGTCCGCGTGGGGCGGCCGCTCCGCCCATCCGAAAGTCACGACTGGGCTCCGCGGCGGCTCATTGTTTGATCCGGGGACCCCTGGATCCCCGTTGGCCCCACGCGCAGCCGTCGCTTACGCTCCGGATCTTGATTGAGAAGCCGGGCATCGAATTCGCTGTTCCCGGTGGGCCCCAGCCCCACGCGCAGGCGTCGCTTGCGCTCCGGATCTTGCTTGCGGAGTCGGAGTTCGAAGCCGCGGCCTTTCGGTCCCCGACCCCTGACCCCTGATCCCCGATCCCAATCAGAACCATCGTGAGATCGTGACCTTCTTGTCCGTGTAGAAATCGAACGTGTCGCGGCCGTGGACTTTCAGGTCGCCGAAGAAGCTATCCTTCGCGCCGCCGAACGGGAAGTACGCCATCGGCGCCGCGACGCCGATGTTGACGCCGACCATGCTGGCGTCCGCGAGCCGGGCGAACTCACGGGCGGCCTTTCCGCTCGAGGTGAAGATCGACGTCGCGTTGGCATTCGGGTGCGCGTGCACGAGCGACAACGCCTGATCCAGATCACGCACAGGGCAGATGGAGGCGACCGGGCCGAAGATCTCATCCCGGCCGATGGCCATCGACGGGGCGACGCGGTCGAAGATCGTCGGTCCGACGAAGAAGCCCTCGGGCTGGCCCTCGACGCGAACGCCGCGGCCATCCAACACGAGCTCGGCGCCCTCGGCTCTGCCTTTCTCGATGTAGCCCAGCACGCGCTCACGATGACGCGCGCTGATCACCGGCCCCATATCGATGCCCGGCTCGACGCCGTCACCGATCCGCATCGATCGTGCGGCGTCGACCATTTGGTCGCGAGCGGCGCGGTGCGCCTGACCGACGGGCAGGAGGACGCTGCCGGCCAGGCAGCGCTCGCCGGCGCACCCGTAAAACGATTCGGCAATCGCCGGGATGGCTTTGTCGAGGTCCGCGTCCGGCATGACGACGATGAAGTTCTTCGCGCCGCCGAGCGCTTGCACCCGCTTGCCGGCGTGCGTGCCGCGACGGTAGACCTCGCGGGCGACCGGCGTCGACCCGACGAACGACACTGCTCGAATACCCGGATGATCGCAAATCGCTTCGACGACCTCGCGGCTGCCGTTGACCAGGTTCACGACGCCCGGCGGGAGGTCGCACTGTTCGAGAAGCTGGAAGATCAGGCGCTGCGACAGCGGCACCTGCTCGGACGGCTTGAGGATGAAGGTGTTGCCGCAGACGAGGGCAAACGGCAGGAACCAGAGCGGCACCATCGCGGGGAAGTTGAATGGAGCGATCGCCGCGCAGACGCCGAGCGGCTGACGCATCACCTGACAGTCGACGCCGGTGGCGATCTGCTCGAGCCCATAGCCCATCAGCATCGACGGCGCGCCGCACGCGACCTCGACACACTCGATCCCGCGCCGCACGCTGCCGCGCGATTCGGGCAGCGTCTTGCCGTGCTCGGTCGTGACGAGCCGCGACAGCTCCTCGAAGTGTTCCTCAAGGAGCATCTTGAACTTGAACATCGTCCGGGCTCGGACGACCGGCGGGGTGTCGCGCCAGGCGTGGAACGCGTTCTTTGCCGCCTGCACCGCCGTATCCACGTCCTGGGCCGTCGAGAGGGGGGTCTTCGCGATGACGACCCCGCGAGCGGGGTTGTGGACGTCGACGGTGTCAAGGGCGCGGGAGGGAACCCACTGTCCGCCGATGTAGTTCTTCAGGATGTCGACATCAGAACCGGGGAAGGCCGCCTGGCGGCCGTTGGCCACGGAGGGTTGCATGGAAAGCCTCGCTGTCTCGGGTTCGGCTCTTCGCGTCCAAAGCGAAACCGTTATTATACGCCGCCATGGAGCCTACGCATCTGTCCCGGGACAGCGTGAGACGCGCGATCGATCGGTTGAAAGAGGTCGGCCGCGCTCTCGCCGCCCGCTACCCCGGCGAATCCAGCCGCCGCCAGCCGGTCCACACGGTCTACGGAGGGGCGCAGCTCTTCAGATCGGACACCACGCGTCGGCTGGGCGAGCTCGCGCGCCGCGCCTTGGACGAGTACGGACCGGACCCGCAGGCGTTCGGCGAGGCGATCGGTCTCTCACCGGCGCTGCGCGAGAGCGTCTACGGCCGGGTCCGGCGAAAGCTGGAGAGCGAGCCGGTCGAAGACTTCCGGATCGACTTCGAAGATGGGTACGGCAATCGGCCGGATGCCGAAGAGGACGGTCACGCGGCGTCGGCGGCCCAGGCTGTCGCCAACGCCATGCGCGGCGGAACGCTTCCACCGTTCATCGGCATTCGGATCAAGCCGTTCTCCGAGGAGCTCTCCGCCCGCAGCATCCGCACGCTGGATATCTTCATCGGTGCGCTGGCGACCGCGACGGGCGGCCGTATTCCGCCGAACTTCGTCGTGACGCTCCCGAAGGTGACCTCGGCCGATCAGGTCTCGATCCTTGTGGACCTGCTCGAGCAGCTCGAGTCGGCGCTGACGCTTGCCTCGGGCTCGCTGGCGCTCGAGATCATGATCGAAACGACGCAATCCGTGATCGATACCACTGGTGTGTCGGCGCCGCTGAAACTCGTTGCCGCGGCGCGCGGCCGCTGCGTCGCGGCGCATTTTGGGACCTACGACTACACGGCCGCGTGCAACATCACCGCGGCCCATCAGGTGATGACACATCCCGCGTGCGACTTCGCGAAGCACGTGATGCAGATATCGCTGGCCGGCACCGGAGTCTGGATCGTCGACGGGGCGACCAACATCATGCCGGTGCCGGTGCACAGGGCGCCGCCGCACCGAATGCTGAGCGCCGCCGAACTCGACGAGAACCGGAGCGCCGTCCACCGAGCCTGGCGGCTGCACGTCAATCACGTCCGCCACTCGCTGGTGAACGCCTACTATCAAGGGTGGGACCTGCATCCGGCGCAGCTTCCCGCGCGCTACGCCACGCTGTACGCCTTCTTTCTCGAAGGCCTCGATGAGGCAGGGGAGCGGCTGCGCAACTTCGTCGGCAAGGCCGCGCAGGCGACGCTCGTCGGCGAGGTCTTCGACGATGCGGCAACGGGGCAGGGGCTGCTGAACTACTTCTTGCGTGCCGTGAATTGTGGCGCGATGAGCGAAGGGGAAGCGGTGGAGAAAAGCGGGCTGACGCTCGAGGAGCTCAGGACCAGGTCGTTTGTAGAGATACTGAAGAAACGCAGTCGTTAGTCGTTAGTCGTTAGTCCCTCTGCTACACGATGACCGCTGCGAATCTGCCGTCCCTGGTGGCACCGGTCGTGCAGATTGCCGCACGGTGGGTATCAAGAAAGTTCAGGATCTGCTCGTGTGGCAACGGGCACGGGCGTTTGTTGTTGCAGTTTCTGCCATCCTCGATCGCCCGGGGTTTGGCAAGGATTTCAAACTCCGATCACAGCTGGCCAACTCTTCAGGATCTGTTCTGTCGAACATCGCTGAAGGCTTCGGGCAGCCGACCGATCGATCATTTGCCAAATACCTGTATATCGCCAAAGCCTCGGCGATGGAATCACAAGCGCATCTCCTTGTGGCGGCGATCCGTGGCTACATTAGCAGCGGTGAACGGATGCAACTCGAACGGGAGGCGGATGAATTACAGATGATGCTGACGGGACTGATTAAATATCTGCGGGCGAGCGATAGGAAAACGCGTGGCTGACAACGACCCGACTAACGACTAACGACTGACGACTAACGACCAACGACTAACGACCAACGACTAACGACTAACGACTAACGACTAACGACTAACGACTACACCCCGTGCCCGTAGCCGATCTCGATATGCTCGATCGAGACGACGGTGTGGGTGCTGTCGCGGTGGGGGCGCCGGAGCTCGTGGACGATCGCCACGAGGTCGTCGTCGCTGACCGTCTTCTGCTCGTCGGCGAGCGTGATGACGGCGCGGTAGATCTGATCGAGCTCGAAGCGTTCGACGGTGAAGCCGAGGTCCTCGCACCGCTTCTGCACGGCGTGACGGCCGGAGTGTTTGCCGAGCACGAGCGTGGTCGCCGGCACGCCGACATCTTCCGGACGCATGATTTCGTACGTACGACGATCCTTCAGGACGCCGTCCTGATGGATGCCTGCCTCGTGGGCGAAGGCGTTGCGGCCGACGATGGCTTTGTTGGCCTGAACGGGCTCGTTGGTGAAGGCGGAGAGCGCCTGGCTGCAGGCGTAGAGGTATTCGCTCCGGATGCCGGTCTCGAAGGGCAGGCGATCGGGACGCACCCGCATCGCCATGACAAGTTCCTCGAGCGCGGCGTTGCCCGCGCGTTCGCCAATCCCGTTGATCGTGCACTCGATTTGACGCACGCCGGCCTCGATCGCCGCGAGCGAGTTCGCCACGGCCAGGCCCAGGTCGTCGTGACAGTGTGCGCTGAAGATGGCGCGGTCCGCGTTCGGCACGCGCGCGCGAATCCGCTCGAAGAACTCGCGGATGTCGCTCGGCACCGCATAGCCGACGGTGTCCGGCAGGTTGATCGTGCCGGCGCCGGCGGCAACGACCGCTTCGACGATGCGGCACAGGAAGTCGAAGTCGCTGCGAGTGGCATCCTCCGCCGAGAACTCCACGTCATCCGTATAGCGGCGCGCGTGCTTCACGCTCTCGACAGCCGCGTCGAGGCAGGCCTCGCGGGTGATCCGGAGCTTGCGCGAGAGATGGAGGTCCGAGGTCGCGATGAAGACGTGAATGCGAGACCGGTCCGCGGGGCCGAGCGACCAGCCGGCGCGGTCGATGTCGCCGGCACAGCAGCGGGCGAGCGCGGCGATCACCGGACGCCGCACCTCGCTGGCGACGCGGCGGACCGCTTCGGCGTCGGCGTCGGAGGCGATCGGAAAGCCAGCCTCGATGATGTCGACCCCCAGGCCGTCGAGCTGCCGGGCCAGCGCCAGCTTCTCGTCGATTCGCATGGAGAAGCCGGGGGCCTGCTCGCCGTCCCTCAGGGTCGTATCGAAGATGACGATGCGGTCGGACGCCATGGAGATTCCTCCCAGACCCTTGTGTTGTACGGCTTTCGGCTCTAATGAGTCAAATCTATAATATTTACGATAAGATAAGGCAGAATTATCTGGTCCGGCGAACGCCGGACTCCACGACAGCAGGCAGTCTCATAGCTGAAAGCTGAGAGCGTCTTTGTGCCCGACATCGAGCTCAGCGAGCTGAAGGTGTTCCTGGCCGTCGCGGGGGAGCGGAGCTTCTCGCGCGCCGCGGTCAAGCTGCACCGCACGCAGCCGGCCGTCAGCCTGGCGATCCGCCGCCTCGAACTCAAGCTCGGCGAGCAGCTCTTCGATCGCCGCTCGAAGGACGGCACCATGACGGAGGCGGGCCGGCTGCTGCTCGAGTACGCGCAGCGGCTGACGCGTCTGGCCGAGGAAACCGAATCGGCGATCGGCGAGCTACGCGATCTCAGGCGCGGCCGCGTGCTCGTCGGGTGCAACGAATCGGCCGTCCACACGCTGCTGCCGCTGGTCGGGAAGTTTCGATCGAGCCACCCGAAGATCGAAGTCGACATCCGGCGGGTCCACGCCCGGCAGATCGCGGTCGAAGTTGTGCAGGGGAGCCTGGATTTCGGCGTCCTGACGTTTCAGCCGGCCGAGCCGGCGCTCCTGAGCGTCCGGATCGGATCCGACGAGCTCGTCATGCTCGCGCATCCCGGGCACGCGCTGGCCCGGCGCCGGGAAGTCACGATGGAAGAGGTCGGCCGCGAGAACGTCATCGCGCACAACGATCCATCGCCGGCGCGCGAACGCGTGCTGCGGCTCTTCCAGCAGCGCCAGCTTCTGCTCAACATCATCGTGGCGCTCCCGAGCCTGGACGGCATCAAGCGCGCTGTCGAGATGGAGCTCGGCGTGGCGCTCCTGCCCAAGCGATGCGCGTTGACCGAGATCGCGAACGGCCGGCTGGTGGCCGTGCCGGTGAGCGGCCTCTCCCGGAAGCGCGAGGTCAAGCTGGTGTACCGCCGCGGCCTGATGTCACATGCGGCGGAGGCGTTCTTGAAAGTGGCTGGCGGGCGGAAGCTTGTACCTTAGCAGTCCGTCGCCTAATTACGGCGGCATTCGGCCGCCGATGCATCCCGGCCGGCTGCGTTGCTCGTCGGTCAAATACTCCCGGTACTCCCGGTATTCTCGCTCCTCGCGCCTTGC
>JACOUA010000364.1 GCA_016178075.1 Acidobacteriota bacterium | reverse complement strand
CTTTCCCGTTACCCAATCCGCTATCTCTGCTTGGCCGCTCTGACCGGCTGCCTTCTGGTCACCGCCCCCGCCCGGGCTGAACAGAAGGAAACCGAAACCGTGGACCGGACCATCCCGTTCAGCCCGGATGGCACGCTGAGGCTCAAGACCTTCTCGGGCCGCGTCACCATCACCGGCAAGAGCGCAAACGAGGTCGTGATTCACGCGGTTCGCCGCGCCACCCGGGATCGGCTCGACCGGATCAAGCTCGATATCCGGGTGTCCGGCCCCACGATCAAGATCGAGGCGAACAAGAAAGAGGACTCCTGGTTCAACTTCCGCGGCGACAACGTGGTCGAGACCGACTTCGACATCCAGGTGCCCGTTCGGACAAAGCTGGAAGTGTCGGTCTTCAGCAGCTCGGTGGGGATCTCCGGCGTGTCGGGACCCCACGACGTGCACGGGTTCTCGTCCGATCTCACGCTGCGCAGCATTGACGGCCGGCTGAAGGCGCGGACCTTCTCCGGCAGCATCCACATCGACCTCGCCTCAACGGCGAACGCGCCGGAGCTGGATGTCGATACGTTCAGCGGCGATATCGACGTTCGCCTCAACGAGAGCGCCAAGGGCAACCTGTCGTTCAACTCCTTCAGCGGCGACCTCCGGAGCGACATCCCGCTGATTCTCATCCAGAAGAGCCGGCGGCGGCTTTCTGCACGCCTGAACGACGGCGGCTCGAACGAGCTTCAGTTCAAGACGTTCTCCGGGGATGTGCGCCTCACACGATGACACGAAGTCATTTGTTGATCTGTTGATTGGTTGATTTGTTGATTGGTCACGCTCTTATTGGGAGAGAGCTTTCCGAATCAACAGATCCACAAATCAAGAAATCAACAAATGATGTACGCTCTCGGCATAGGGGCCGGAGTGCGTCATCTTCTTCCCGCTCTCGTCCTCGTCTGCGCGCTCACGGGGTGCGCGCGGCGGGACGCGCCGTTTCTCGAAGCCAACGCCCGCACACACCTCAACCGGCTCGCGGGAGCGATCGGCAGCCGCTGGATCGGCACGCCGGCCAACGGGCAGGCGCGTGAATACCTGATCGAGCAACTGCAGCTCTTCGGCTTCGACGTGCGCGTGCAGCAGGTCGAGGCCGAACGCCCGGAGATCGGCCGCACCGCGCGCGTCGCCAATATCATCGCGACGAAGCGAGGAAGCCTTCCGATCGATGAAGGGGCCGTCGCGATCGTCGCCCACTACGATTCGCGTTCAGACAGCCCCGGTGCCACCGACGATGGCCTGGGGGCGGCCGCCTGTGTCGAGTCAGCCCGCGTGCTGGCGGCGCTGCCGATGCGACACACGCTTCTGGTGCTCCTGACCGACGGAGAGGAACCCGGTCTGATGGGCGCCGCGGGGATCGTCACCGATCCCGCGCTCCGCCCGGTGCGCGCCCTCATCAACCTTGACTCGATCGGATCCGCCGAGCCCAGCCTGCTCTTTCAGGCCACCCCCGGCAGCGATTGGCTGCTGCGATCCTGGGCCCGGCGGGCGCCTCGTCCGCGCGGCGGCTCGTACGCGATCGAGATCTACAAGCGCCTCCCGAACGACACCGACTTCACGATCTTCCAGGCGGCTGGGTTGTCGGCGCTGAACTTCGCGGCGGTCGGCGACGGCTTCTCGTATCACACCGCCCGGGACGTCCCGGAGCGTGTGACCTCGCGCGTCCTCCGTCAGACCGGCGAGAACATCGTGGGTGTGGTTCAGGCGCTCGACGAAATGGACCTGCCCGCACCCCAAACGCCGGCGACCACGCTGCGGTCGGCGGAGGAAGCCGAGCGGACCCGCGAAACGACAGCCGCATCGACCTACTTCTCGATCCTCGAGCGGTCGGCGCTGATCTACCCGAGCGCGCTCCGTCGACTCGTGGCGGTCGCGGCGGTGTTGATGGGACTTGTCGCCTGCTTCCGGCTGTGGCGCTCCACGCCCCAGATGAGCGGCGGTCTCGTCGCGTGGACCACCGTCTGGTCGTTGCTCGGCGTCGGGGGGGTTGGGGTCGCGATGCTCGGCGTCACGTCAGCGTTACGCGCCGCTCGCGAGGTGTATCACCCCTGGTACGCGCAACCCGGCCGACTCATGTGGCTGCTGGTCGCGACCGCCGCCGCGACCGTCTGGCTGATACGCCGCGCGGCGATCATCCTGCCCCGTGGCATTCGCGGGGGGACTCACCCGTCACTCGTGTGGATCGTGACCTTGCCGGTCTGGATGGGCCTGACGGCGCTGGTCGAATGGAAAGCCACGTCGGCGGCATACTTGTGGAGCGTGCCGCTTCTGTCGTCGAGCGCGCTGCTGTCGGTGAGCGGGGGCCGCTGGACATCGTTGCTGCGACTGGTCTCGATCCTCGTGTTCGGGCTCTCGGCCGTGCTGTGGATCCCGGACGGGCTCGTCATCTTCTCGTTCGCGGTTGCCGCGCTCGGACGTGAACCGATCGTGACACCGACGTTCGTCTACCCCGCGCTGCTCCTCCTGCTCGGTCACGTGACGGTTCCTCCATTGCTGGCGGTGATCTCCGGCCGGGAGCGTCAACTGTGGCAGCCGGGCCTGACAACCGGCCTCTGGCTGCTGCTGCTGACCATCACGGCGGCACTCGCGTACGTCGCACCGGCCTATACGTACGAACGAAGCCTGCGGCGTCAGGTGCGGTACATCAACGACGGGATCTCGCGTCAGGCTTTTTGGGAAATTGGATCGAACGAGCCGGGACTCGACGTTGACGCCGACAAAGGCGCCCCGCGAGAGTGGCAGACCGCGGGCACCTCACCCGCGACGTCTCTGCCGCTGCGACCGCTTTCAGGTCCATTCGTCTTTCGAACCTCAGCGCTCGCCGATTCGCCATCGCCTGGATCCGTGCGGACGACAATAACGCCAGGCGATCGCGGCCTGCAGGTCGAGATCACGGTGGTGCCCACTGAACCGGGCCTGACGGCGTCGTTCGCCATGCCCCGCCGCCTGGTGCCCTCGGAGCCCAATCTCGTCGGGACGGTGCGGAACGGACGATGGACGGCCACCTATGTCGCACCTCCCCTCGACGGCGTGACCTTCCGGGCGACCTTCGTGGGCGCAACGCCAGAGACGTTCCGGGACGCCATCGTCCTGCTTCAGAGCACCGGGCTCCCGGACGGCCGTGGCTGGCAGCGCCTGCCCCCGTGGCTTCCCCAGGAGCGCACCGTCTGGAATGCCTCCTCATACTGGCTGCTGCCCGTGCTGCCGGGCCCGTAAGCTGCTTGTTGCGAGTTTCGTGTTGCGTGGTTCCGCCCCGCAACCCGACACGCGAACCCCGAACCCCGACGCCCGAATCCCGTTACGTTACACTCCGTATCTGTTACACTATTCACCGTAATGGCCCAGAACCCCTTCGTGTACGGCGAGGTGGTGCCGGCCTCCGCCTTCGTGGACCGCGAGAGCGAGCTCGAACGGCTGGTCCACGACCTCTCGGACGGCCAGAAGATCTTCCTCATCTCGCCGCGGCGCTACGGCAAGTCGTCCCTGGTCCGGCAGGCGCTCCGGAGGCTCTCCCGACGAGGTGCGCTCACGTTCGAGATCACGGTGAGCAGCTTCAGCTCGTACCTGGCGTTCCTCGAGGGCTATGCCCGCACGCTCGTCGCTGCCGACACCCGGTGGGACAAGGCCGCGGCGTGGCTTCGGGATTCCATCCGGTCGACTCGCGCCGAGGTGCGGTACGAAGGCAGCGGCCGACACGCCGTGTTGAACGTCCTCTTTCCGGGTGTCAGACCCGACCGCGATCTCTCGGGCCTCG
>JACOUA010000363.1 GCA_016178075.1 Acidobacteriota bacterium | reverse complement strand
CGATCTCGTCGCAGATTTGCGGCAGTCCCTCGACAAGCTGCCCCCGCACTTAGGGCCCGGAAAGGAATAAAGGTGCCATCTTGGACGCCGATGCATCCCGCCGGGCTGCGTTGCTCGTCGCTGACATACACCCGGTATGCGAGCTCCTCGCGCCTTGCCGGGCGGGCGCCTCGACGCCCAAGATGACACCTTTATTCCTTTCCGGGCCCTTACCTCTCAGCGCCGTGTGACGCCAGTCACCTCTGCGTCGTCCGACACGCCGCTCAGCTGGACCACGCAGAAATGGAGCACGTTCCACTTGGCCTCTTGACGACGGCGGCGCACCGCCCGGCGTTCGACGGCAACGGGGATCAGCCGCTGACGGCGCTCGCCGAACCGCCGATCCCAAAACACGGTGACGCCTCGTGGGCCGAACTCTCGCCCGAGGATCTCATAGGTGTCCTGATACCCGCGCTGAACGATGACCGCTGTCTTCTGCGCGTTCTCTGACATATCCATCCTGCTGGTCGGTGCGTGTCGAACGCGGCGTATGGGCAAGCACCGTGCCGACCGGCGATTACGGGATAGGATTTCGAGCATCTCGGGCGCGAGCGCTCACACGCTGGGCGAATGCGGTGGAGAGAACGTACGCGCGGAGGGTGGGCGACCAGTCGACGGTTGTGAAGCCCTAGGTAAATGGCCTAAAACTGAACATTCACGTGTTGTGTTTTCAAACAGTCCGACGAACGGGGCACTCCCAGTCATTCGGCCCGCTGCTTGTTCCAGTACGCGCAAAGAGACGACACGACACACCGTCGACACAGCGGGCGCGTTCGAAGGCAGGTGTCCTGGCCGTGCGTGCGCAGCAGCAGGTGTGCCCTCTTCAAGGCCGCCGGGGTCTGCGGCAGCTGGTCTGCCGCAGCGTCGCGCGCCTCGTGGTACGTGGCTGCGTAGTTCCTGTGCTCGCGACCGAATCCAAGCCGCACGAGGACACGGAGTCCGTTCGATTCGAGACCGGGCACGGGATGCGCGTCGCAAAACAGCAGGACCTTCTCGGCGCCCGGCTCACCGATCATCGGGAACTTCTTCAGGGCCTTCCGCGCCTGCGCGAGCGGCAGCGACAGCACCGCGTCGAGATTCCCGTTGAACTCGTCCAGCACCAGTTCCGCGCTTCGGCGGAGCCGCGCCGCGCGCTCCCGTGCGGCGATGGCGCCACCCAGGCGCGTTATCGCTTCAAGTGTTGTCAATGGGGTGGCGAGAATCCGACGAGGATCGAGGCGCGTACGTGACCGAAGCGCCGAAAATGCCTTCCGCCGCTGCTCGTCGGGCACGAGGTAGCCGACGATCTCCCAGAGGATCATCTCGAACGGCCCCCTGAGCGGTTCGGGCTTCTGAGCCCCGTACTGCTGTTCGAGACGCGTCAGAACTTCCGGGAGCGCTGCAGGCACTCTGGTCCTCACCAGGACCGTGATCGGCGACGGCGCCGCCCCCCGTCGGGCAGTTGACGCGGATTATAGACTGTCCACGTCACGATTCAGTACACTCCGGCTGCCCGGCCAGGCGGGTCAGGAGGACGTATGAGCACGAAGGTCGCGCGTCACTCGGCAGTCGCATCGCTCGGCATCGCTGTCATCGTGGCCACTTCACTCGCCGTGACCAGCGCCCGGCAGGCCCCGGGGTCCCCAACGCGCGTTTCCCAGCGCGGTGGGGTGGAGGCCCCGGTCCCGATCGACAACGACGATCTCGGCGGCGTCGTGACGGGCCCGAAGGGTCCGGAAGCGGGAGTCTGGGTCATCGCGGAAACGACCGATCTGCCCACGAAGTTCGCGAAGATTGTCGTCACCGACGATCGCGGACGCTACCTCATGCCGGACCTCCCGAAGGCGACCTATCGCGTCTGGGTGCGCGGCTACGGGCTCGTCGATTCGCCGGCGGTGCAGACACCGCCAGGCAAGACGCTGAACCTGACGGCGAGCGTCGCGCCGAATCCGCGCGTGGCGGCCGACTACTATCCGGCCGGCTTCTGGCTGTCGCTGATTCAGGTCCCCAACAAGGCCGAGTTTCCCGGCACCGGGCCACAGGGGAATGGGATTTCGCCAAACATGACCAGCCAGGGGCAGTGGGTCCGGACGCTGAAGTCGGGCGGCTGCACGGCGTGTCACGCGCTGGGCAACAAGGCGACGCGGGTGTTCCCGAACGAGCTCGGCGCGTTCGCGTCGACCAGTGACGCGTGGGATCGCCGCATCCAGTCCGGACAGGCCGGCGGTGGGATGAGCGCGGGACTCAACCAGTTCGGCCGGCCGCGCGGGCTGAAGATGTTCGCCGACTGGACCGATCGCATCGTCGCCGGCGATGTGCCGCCGGCGCCGCCGCGTCCGCAGGGCATCGAGCGCAACGTCGTGATTACGTTGTGGGACTGGGCCGACCCGAAGGCCTATCTGCACGATGTCGCGTCGACCGACCGGCGAAACCCGCGAATCAACGCGAACGGCGCGCTGTACGGGTCGCTCGAGCTCAGCGCCGACTATCTGCCCGTGCTGGATCCGACCCGGCATACGACGAGCCAGGTGAAGCTGACGGTGCGGGATCCCAAAACGGAGCCGACGAACCCGAAAATGCCCCACTCGTCGCCGTACTGGGGCGACGAGGTGATCTGGACGAGCAAGAACAACGTGCACAACCCGATGTTCGACGAGAGGGGCCGCGTCTGGATCACCTCCACCGTGCGGCCGTCGCCGAACCCCGACTTCTGCAAGGACGGCTCGAGCCATCCGTCGGCGAAGGTGTTTCCGGTCACCAACGCGAGCCGGCATCTTGCGGTGTACGACCCGGCGACGAAGGAGCTGACGCACATCAGCACGTGCTTCAGCACGCACCATCTGATGTTCGCCGAGGACCAGAACCGGACGCTCTGGACGAGCGGCGGCGGCTCGGTCGTCGGCTGGCTGAACACGAAGATGTTCGACGAAACGAAAGACGAGGTGAAGTCGCAGGGCTGGACGCCGCTCATCATCGACACGAACGGCAACGGCAAGCGTGACGCCTACGTCGAGCCGAATGACCCCGTCGATCCCACCAAGGACAAACGGTTCGGCGGCGGCCTGTACGCCGTGGCGCCGGCGCCGGACGGTTCGATCTGGGGAACGGTCCTGGGCTTCCCCGGCGCGGTCGTCCGGTTGAATCCCGGGTCGAATCCATCGGAGACCGCGCTCGTGGAAGTCTACGAGCCGCCGTTCAAGGATCCGAAGAACCCAGGGTTCTCACCGCGCGGGGGCGACGTCGATCGCAACGGCGTGTATTGGGCCGCGCTGGCCAGTGGTCACCTCGCGAGCTTCGATCGTCGCAAGTGCAAGGGACCGCTCAACGGACCGAACGCGACGGGGCAGCACTGCCCCGAAGGCTGGACGCTCTATCCCGAACCGCTGCCGCAACTGAAAGGCGTGACCGATTCGGGCAGCGCCGAAGCGAGCTACTACACCTGGGTCGACCAATTCGACACGCTAGGGCTCGGGCGCAACGTGCCGATCGACACCGGCAACGCGGCCGAGGCCCTGCTGGCGCTCAAGGACGGCAAGTGGGTCGTGCTCCGCGTCCCGTACCCGCTCGGGTTCTACACGAAGTGGATGGACGGCCGCATCGACGATCCGAACGCCGGCTGGAAGGGCAAGGGGGTGTGGGCGACGGTCAGCACGCGCGCGCCGTTCCACATGGAAGGCGGCAAGGGCACGACGAGCAAGGTGCTGCATTTCCAGGTGCGGCCCGATCCGCTGGCGAAATGACTATTGCGGATTGGGGATTGCTGATTGCGGACTGATTGCGGATGGGCGATTGCTGATTGCGGAATGAACGACGATTGAACAGGATTCGCCGCGATTCTTCGGAATCGACCAATCGTCATCGTCCTTCATTCAACAATCAACCAGTGGAAGGTGACGACGCTGCCGCGGGCGACGACGAGGGACCTGATCCGACCTGCGGCGAAGAATCCAGCGTCATGAGTCTGATGTTGGGCCCGTTCTGCGGTGTGACACGTCCCCTCGCCTGCTCCGGGCTCATGTACGCCGCGGTGCCGAGGATCACGCCCGCCCGCGTGGCGGCCAGGCTGATCGTCGGCGAGTCGGCGATCCCGGAATCCGCCGGCGTCCCCTCGAGCGCCTTTGCGAGGCCGAAATCGAGCACCTTCACCTGGCCGTCCGCGGTGAAGGCGATGTTGGCCGGTTTAAGATCGCGATGGATGATGCCTTTTTCGTGCGCGGCCTCGAGGGCCTCGGCGACCTGGCGGGCGATGTCAAGTGATTCACTGACGGGAAGGCCGCTGGATGGCTTATGGCTCATGGCTAATGGCTCAGGCAAGAGCTTTCCCTGAACCGTGAGCCTTGAGCCCTGAGCCTCTTCGTGAGCCCTGAGCCTTGAGCCCTGAGCCAGTTTCTGCGCGAGCGTCTCCCCTTCTACCAGCTCGAGCACGAGAAACTGATAGCCCTCGGCCTGCTCGAGGCCGTAGATGGCGGCGATGTGCGGGTGGTTCAGCGACGCGAGAATCTGCGCCTCGCGCTGGAAACGCGCGATGCGATCGGGATCGTGGACGAACGTGTCGGGAAGGATTTTCAGCGCGACCTCGCGCCCGAGCTTGCTGTCCCGCGCGCGATAGACCTCGCCCATCCCGCCTGCCCCGAGCGGCGCCACGACTTCATACGTGCCGAGTCGGCTGCCTGTAGCGAGGCTCACGAGCATCTCCTCGCGCCAGTCGGGGGGCCTGCCCCGAGCGGCACCACGACTTCATACGTGCCGAGTCGGCTGCCTGTAGCGAGGCTCACGAGCATCTCCTCGCGCCAGTCGAGGGGCCCGCCCCGAGCGGTGCGACCACTTCATAGACGCCGAGCCGCGTAGCCGCAGAGAGGCCTGTCATAGGGATGCGGGATTATAGCCCGGTCATGACAGCCGGGGCCCTCGTCCCACGATGTCAGGCGCTACGACCGGGGCAGCACTTCGGCTCCAGCCAGCCCGAGGTGATGATCGGTCGCCCAGACCGTCGAGATTCGGTGATCCGCCATCAAACACAGGCTCGAGGCGTCCACGTAGGTCAACTTCGTCCCGCGGTATCGCTCCAGCATCCCGACGGTGGCCTCGTGATGCGCTGTGCTGGCCTCGTACAGGTGCAGACCGTGAAGCCGATTCAGCAGCGCGAGAAGGCTCCGGGCCGCTTCCTCGCCCATTCGATGAAGAAACCAGGAGTAGGCTTCGGAGACCACGAGCACCGAGGTGCTCCATCGTGGTTTCGCCGTGCTGAAGAGAGCAACGGCCTGTGGGTGCCACTGATCGCGCCGGTTGAGAAAAGCGATGAAGATGCCGGTGTCAAGGTAGACGGCCGGCCTCATGGCTTCTCCCGGTCGTACACGACCGCATCGACCGACGCACTATCGTTCGGATTCCCTTCAAGAATGCCCGCATAGGCCATCCACGGCTTGTCCCCAGGCTCGCGCGCAATCGTTTCCTCCAGGCTGCGCCGGCAGAGCTCCGCCAGCGAGATCCCCTTGCGCCGCGCCACGTCCTTGGCCTTGCGGTACGTCGCTTCGTCAACCGAAATTTGGGTGCGGATCATGTTATCAATCATAGCATAGCGTGATAACAGTCCGCCGATCAGCCGCGATCCAGATCCTGCAGGGCCCGCACACCCGCCCGCATCGACAGCCACCACGTGGCCAGGCTCATGATCGCAGCGGCCGAGAAGCACGCCGCGATCATCCACTGCTGCGCAAGCGACAGCGGCACCGAGCGGACGCGGGTCCAGAGATAGACCGATGACGGCCAGCCGACGAGCGCGATCATGACGACGATGTAGAGCACGGCCAGGATCATGAACGCGACCCCGCCGTACGATCCCGCCACCTGACTGGCGTTCTCGGCATTGAACCGCGGATAGCGCGCGCCGAGGCCGGTCGCCAGCCCCACGAGCGCCAGGCCCATGAATACGACCGCCGCCGCGGACACGACTTTCACGAACGGATCGATCCCCAGGAATTCGTTGGCCGCAACGGTCAGGCCCTCGGTGAAGATCAGCACCGGCACGATCGTCGTCCAGAACTTGGACCACAGAAAGTCGCGCAGGGAGATCGGCGCCGTCCGGATGATCCAGAAGGCCGCGCCCTCCGCCGACACGGCGGGAAAGACGAACCTCACCGCGATGGTCGCCATCACGAACCCGGCCATCCCGAGATTGAGGAACGCGAACACGTTCTTGACGACGCCGCTCATGTAGGGAATGCGCTCCAGATCCAGCACGCGGAAGTTGTACAGGTAGACGAGCACGAGCGCGAGAAGCAGCAGGAGCTGCGACCACTGGCTGACATCACGTAGGAAGACCTTGAGATCCTTGATCAGCAGCTGACGGCGAATGCTCGAGATAGGCAGCGCGCGGACGAAACGATCCAGACCTCGCAGCCGTGTGAACCGCGCTTTCGGCGCCTCCTGTGACCGGCTGTAGCCAGTGAAATACCAGCGCTCGCTGGCAGCCCGAAGGACCAAGGTCAGCGTCAGCGCGGTCGTCCACAACGCCCCGGCGTGCAGGAGATCGCGGCCGCCCTGGAGGCTGGCGAAGAGCGTCTCGCCGGCCCAGAATGACGGCAGGAGCGGCGTCACCGGCGATTGCAGCGTCGCGAAAAAATCAGTGATGTCCGGGAGTGATTCCACTTGCAGGAGCTGCTCCGGCCGGATGAAGCGCAAGAGCATGACGAGGCTGGCCGCGAACAAGAGGCCCGTCAGCATGAGGATGTCGCGGGCGCGACGCGCCGGAAAGACGTTGACCAGGAGCAGCGTCGCCGCGCTTCCAATCGCGACCGGGATCACCACGAACGGAACGAGCGTCAGGACGGCGGTCAGGTAGAACGCCGGGCGCGCACAGTGCGCGAGGCCGACCCCCATCAGCAGTGGCACGAAGAAGACCACGATCATCCACGAGGCCTGGCCGACCGTTCGAATAAAGCGCGCATAGAAGAGCCGCCGCGAGGCGATCGGCGCAACAACGAGCAGGCGCAGGTCCTCCGAAAGAAAGAAGGTCGAGAGGGCCGACACGAGGCCGCTGAACGCGAGGAATGAGAGAAAGACCAGAAACAGCCACGACAAGCCGAGCCGCAGCAGGTAGTCCCCCAGCTCCGCGTATCTCCCCAGCTGCCACGTGAGCCAGAACGATCCCCCGAACAGCGCGCCGCACACCAGCAGTCCGATGCCGCCGAACATCGTCGCGCGCAGCAGATCGCCCCGCTGCCGTCGCCGCGCGCGGTTGCGCGAGGACAGATAGGACGGCAGCAGCAGGAACAAGAACGCGTGATGCATTGTCTTAAGGCTCACCACAGAGGCCACAGAGCCCACAGAGAAAGAATGTGAAGGTTTTCTCTGTGTTCTCCGTGTGCTCTGTGGTGAACTCTCTCAGTTCGTGGCTTGCCACTCGTCACTCGCCAGGGCGGGGACAGGTTCCCGCCCCGACCCTACACCTCGTCAATCTCCTGCAGCCCACCGCCGCCCGTGAGCTTGAGGAACACCGGCGTGAGCCGATCGTCCTGGCTGCCGGCCATCCGCCGCAGCTCGTCCACCGTGCCCCGCGCGATGATGCGGCCCTTGACGATGATGCTGATGCGGTCGCTCATCTCCTGCGCCACCTCCAGCGTGTGGGTGCTCATCAGGATCGCGACGCCGCGCTCGCTCATGCGCCGGAAGATCTGCTTGATGAGCCGCGCGCCGCGGGGATCGAGGCCGACCATCGGCTCGTCGACGACGATGGCCTGCGGCTTGTGGAGAAAGGCCGCGCTCATCACGAGCCGCTGCTTCATGCCGTGCGAGAAGCTCTCGACCAGCTCGTCCTCCCAGCGACCGAGCTCGAAGACCTCGAGCATCTCGCGCACCCGATCGCTGACGTCGCCGTCGAGCCCGTAGAGGCCCGCGTGAAAGCGCAGGAACTCGCCCGCCGTGAGCTTCTCGTAGATGAACGGGCGATCGGGGATGAAGCCGAGCGACGCTTTTGCCGCTTCGGGGGCGGTCGCCAGGTCGTGACCGTTGACGAGGATGCGGCCCGAATCGGGCTTCAACAACCCCGCGATCATCCGCATCGTCGTCGTCTTGCCGGCGCCGTTGGGACCGAGGAAGCCGTGGATCTCCCCTGGCGTGACGTCGAGGCTGACGCCGTCGACGGCCGCGAAACTGCCGAACTTCTTGACGAGATTCTGAAGGGAGATCATCTTCTTTCAGTTCGCCCGGGGCCCCACCCCCAGGCGTCACGCGCTTCGCGCGACGCCCTTCTGGACCGCCATAGCCTGGCGAAGGCGGTCGGGCCTAGCGCGGCGGCGTGGACCAGCAGCCCCCCGGCTCGCGGCGCGGCAGCTGAATCGCGAGAGGACTTTGATCGGTCGGCTGACGGCCCATCAGAATCGGCACCGCGTTGGGCGCCAGCTCCAGGTCCAGCACCGCGATCTGCAGGCGGCCGATGAGCGGCAGGATCGCCGCCTGTTTGTCGAGGCCGCCGCGTGCGAGGCGCAGGTGCGTGCCGTCCGCGGGAAACTGGTTGAACGTGGGATCGACCGGCAGCCAGAAGCCGCGGCCTGCCCTGAGCGAAGTCGAAGGGCTTGCCCCGAGCGAAGTCGAAGGGCCTGCCCTGAGCGAAGTCGAAGGGCTTGCCCCGAGCGAAGTCGAAGGGCCTGCCCTGAGCCCGGTCGTCCCCCGAGGCTCTCGAAGCGTCGAAGGGCCCTTTCCTTCCTCCAGATAAACTTCCGGCCAGGCGTGATAGTAGAACGCGCCGTGCACGTAGACGAGGCCGACCGCGATCCGCGCCGGAATCCCCAGCGCGCGCGCCATGGCCACGTAGAGCGCGGTGTGCTCGTTGCAGTCACCGACCTTCGTCCGCAGGACCTCACGCGCCGACGGGAGGCTCACCGTCGGCTTCTTCTGGAGCATGCCGTTGATGTGACGGGTGAGCCGCTCGGCTCGAGCCCGGTTGCCGGTCACACCTCGGACGGCGAGCTCGGCCTCCGCCAGGATCTCGGGCGCATCGCTCTCGATGAGCGGCTCCGGTGCGAGATAACGCGTCGCGTCGGGATCGCCGGGGCCGGCCAGCAGGCTCTGCGGATCGCGGATCTCAATCGACCGACCGTCGACGGATTGGCCGGAACCTTCGAGATCCGCGTGCGACAAATCCGCGCCGGTGACGCGCAGGCGTAGACGCCGAACGGTGCGCGGATCGTCGATGCGCCACCGCCCCAGATCGGGCACGACCGCCGAGGCGTCGAGCAGGTCCGACTGCACCCGCCAGGGCACGGCCATCGCGCGGGCCCGCTCGGGGGACTCGCGCACCGTCATAAGTCCCATCGGACTCTCTTCTCGGACCACCTCGCCGGTGTCGGTCACCCAGGAGGTCGTGCGGAGCCCGGCGAACTCCATCTCGACCCGGAACGCCGGGATGCGGCTGTCACCAGCACGCACGACCTCGCGCTTGCCGACGTCGACGATTGCGGGCGCATTGCTGAGCGTGGCCGGATCGAAGACCGTCCAGTGGTGCCGGGCGCCTGGCGTCAGGCCGCCGTTCGCCAGACGGCGGGACAGGTTCAGGGGCAGCACCGGGGGTTCCGCGAGCTCGCGCACCTCGGTCTTCGTGCCCGCCGTCGTCGTGATGTCGACAATGAGCCGAGGGCCATCATTCTTTAATCCGCGTGGGGCCCCACCCCCACGCGCAGCCGTCGCTGACGCTCCGGATCCTGATAGCCACGTCTGCGTAGAACTTGATCCACGAACGTGGTCGCTTTCAATGCGACCGCGTACCTTGATGGCTCCCGTCCCCGGATCGAGCGAGAACTCGAACGAGCGGAGCGTGAACGAGTTGTCCACGCGCGCGGTGGTGCGAATCGTCGCGGCGGTCGTCGCGCCGAGCAGCGCCATCTGGAGGCGACCGTCCTCCTGCAGCTCGAAGCCGTCGTCGATTGGCACGGTCTGGCTGACGGTGAAGCCGATCTTTTCCCCGCGGTAGTACACGCCGCGCCACTGGGCGGCGGATCCGTACCGCGCGAGATCCGTGGCGAAACTGGTGGAGGCCGCCTGAACGTAGGATCGGTTGACCAGGACGGCCATGTGGCCGGCCCACGCCATCAAGACGATGAGGGAGAAGGGCCGCGTGACGGCCCGAGGCATGGGCCTCAGCAGCTTCACGAGGCGACCTCGAGCGCTGCGACGAAGCTCACACTTGCGATTATACGCACGGTGCAGTGTTATTGTGGGCACTAGCCGTGCTTGCACGGCGTGAATGTGTACGAATCTGTCACATTTGCCGTGCAAGCCCGGCTTAGATGCGGCCGCCCGAGGGCGGCCGCCTAGTAACGAAGCTTCGCCGCCCAGGTTTCGTTCTTGACTCGACGGTTTGAGGCCGAGCTTCGTTACGAAAGGCTGTGCATATGAGTCATCGGATCGGCCTTCGAGGGATCGCTTTGCTCGCGATCGTCGCAAGTGGCATGCTCGTCGGGGCCCAGACGCCGTTGCCGACGCTGCTGGTCCTGAACAAGAGCGAAAACGCGCTGGTCGTCGTCGACCCGGCATCGAAGAGGGTGCTGGGAAAGGTGCCGACGGGCGAGGGGCCGCACGAGCTTGCGGTGGCAGCCGACGGGAAGCTCGCCTTCGTCTCGAACTACGGCTCGGGCCAGGCCCCGGGCCACACGATCTCGGTTGTCGACCTCGCGGCGCGGAAGGAGCTGCGGCGCGTCGATCTGAAGCCGTTCACGCGGCCGCACGGCCTTTTCGCGGCGGACGGCAAAGTGTATTTCACTGCCGAGGCCAACAGAGCCATCGGGCGCTACGATCCGGCGGCCAATCAGATCGACTGGGTGATGGGGACCGGCCAGACCTCCACCCACATGGTGCTCCTGAACAAGGACTCGAGCCGGATCTTCACGGCCAACATCGGATCCGACAGCATCATGGTGCTCGAGCGCGGCGCGAATCCAGGTGCATGGAACGCGACGGTCGTGCCGGTTGGAAGAGGACCCGAGGGTCTCGACCTCTCGCCCGACGGCACCCAGCTCTGGGCGGCGCATTCGCGCGACGGCGGTGTCTCGATCGTCGACGTCGCGGCGAAGAAGGTGACGCAGACGCTGAATCTTCAGACGAAACGGTCGAATCGCCTCAAGTTCACGCCCGACGGCAGGCTCGCATTGGTGTCGGACCTCGACGGCGGGGAGCTGGTCGTGGTCGATGTGGCGTCCCGAAAAGAAATCAAGCGCGTGAAGCTTGGACGAGCCCCTGAGGGGATCCTCGTCGCGCCCGACAGCTCGCGCGCCTATGTCGCGGTCAACGGCGACGACTACGTCGCGATCGTGGACCTGAAAGGCCTGGACGTCGTGGATCGGATCGCGACCGGACCGGGGTCCGGCCCTGATGGCCTCGCGTGGCGTTCGGCAGGTCGCTAGCCTTCAGGGCACGTGATGACGTCACGCTCACCACAGAGACCACAGAGCCCACGGAGAAACACCTTGAGCTTTCTCTGTGTGCTCCGTGAGCTCTGTGGTTTTCGTGGCTTGGCCTACCGCTGCCCGCTGCTTGTGGTCGTGGTCAGCCGCTTTTTCGCGCGCTGGGCTAGCGCCTGCTGATACTGCTCTTCGGTCAGCCAGGCGATGTCGGTCCAGCCATGCCCCATCTCGTCCATCGTCCGCGGCCCATAGCCCACCCAGGCTGACGGATCGGGGTTGTGCGGGTTGTTGGCCGTGTTGTCGTGCCACGACACGACGTGGAGAATCGTACCGGCCGGGAAGAGGTGCGGCTCCTTGTAGGTATAGGTGATCTGCCAGCTCTGCTCGTAATTCGGCACGTCGGTCAGGACCTCGCGGCGTCCGTCGCGGTGGATCGCTTCGAGCAGCATCCGCTTCCCGCGGAAATGCATGTGCGGCTGGAAGCTGATGATCATCCCCGGCTGTGGCATCGGATAGAAGCGCTCGTGCCGCGCGACCGTGTTGGGCGGAATGCTCAGCAGGGCGGCGTTGTTGCCCGTGTTTTCGTCGAGCAGATTGCCGACCGGCAGCCTCGGCTCATCGAGATCCAGCGGGTATCCCTTGCGGAGGAGGAGATCCTCCACGCGTGTCCGGTTCAGCACCCAATCGTTCCCCACGCCGGTGCGGAGCCTGTGTGAGGTCACGACCAGCTTGGGTACCACACCTTTCGGATAGAACTTGATCCCGACCCGCTCGCGGTCGTGGATGTCCTTTCCCCAAGGATGGTAGTGAGGCGCGAAGCGGAACAGCGCGCCTTTCGGAATCTTCTTCGCCACCCCGTCGGGGTAGATGTCGGCGTCGTTGCCCATCGCGTACTCGATGAGATCGACCTCCCGCTCGAGATTCGATCCCATGCTGAGTCCCAGGCCCTCGCGCTCGGCGTCGTCAGGGATCGTGACGTACACGTGTGAGTGGTGGACGCAGCAGTAGGCGGTTGGGATGATCTGAACCCACTTCACGTAGCGATCTTCGGTAATGCCGGGATCCACCAGCTCGGACGGGTACATGTCCGGCCCCTCGGCGGGCAGCTGGAACCCTTTCTTCATCTCGACGATCAAGTCGGGCTCGCCGTAGACCCACTCTCCCAGCGTCGCGAGGTTGACCGGCGGCGGCGCGTCCGCGGGGTTGCCGCGCGGCGAGCCCGCGTCCACCCACCTCGCGATCGTGGCGATCTCGTCGTCGCTGAGCGATGGATCGTCGAGGTACTCGCCGATGCTGCGGTCCAGATGCCACGGGGGCATCTGGCGTTTGACGATGCGGTCTTTGATGGAACGGGCCCAGGGACGCGCTTCCTCGTAGGTGAGGAGCGGCATCGGCGCGGCGCTCCCGGGTCGGTGGCACTGCACGCAGGCGCGCTGGAAGATCGGTTGAACGTCCTTCGTGAAGGTGACGGCTTTGAGGTCGCCGGGCGCCGTCGCGGCGGCGCCGAGCGCGTTGGCCTGCGACTGCGGGGTCGCGGCCGGGGCGGCCGACATGATCGAAACGGAGACGAGCGCCAGCATCAGGACGCCGACGAGCTTCCAGGGTCCGGTCATGACGAACACCCCCTTGTTCCGAGGGAAGTGTAACACCGCCCCCCGAATTGACAGCGCAGGAATCGCCGGAGACAATGCCGGCCCATGAGGATGCCGGGGCCGCCGTCAGCGTTCAGCTCTCAGCTTTCAGCGTTCGTGCTCTCGGCCCTTTTGGCCGGTCCGGCGGGTCCTGGCGCCGCTTTTGGCCAGGCGAACCAGCCCGTCTACCCCGCCTACGACGGGTTCACCCGGAACCCGGACGGGACCGTGACGCTCGCATTCGGCTACTTCAATCACAACGCCGACCCGGTGACGCTCCCGCCCGGAACGAACAACCAGTTCGCGCCCGATCCGCTCGATCGACAGCAGCCGACCCGGTTCCTGCCGGGGCAACACCGGTTTCAGTGCGTCGTGGTGATGGGACCCGACTTCGACGGCAAGCTTCGCTGGACGCTGTCGTACGGGGGCACAACCACGTCGACAAGCGAAAAAATGCTGCAATACAGTTGGGAGCTCGAGGAAGCGGGCACCCGAGAGGTGATGCGAGGCCTCGACCTGAAAGGGGCACCGCGAGGCGTCTGCCTCAACCGGCCGCCGGTCGTGCGAGTCCTCGGGCTCGCCGCCGGTCGCGGCGGCCGCGGTCTGTCGGTCATTTTGCCGGAAGAGCTGCGGCTGTTCGGCTCGGTCGAAGACGAGGGGTTGCCGAGGGAGGGCACGCTCTCGGTGGCCTGGAAAAAGATCAGCGGCCCTGGAACGATCAGCTTCTCCAACCCGACTGCCGCCCGGACACGCGCCTCGTTCAGCGCGCCCGGCGCCTACCAACTCGAGCTGTCGGCATCCGATTCCCAGCGCGAGAGCCGCGTGCAGGTGACGGTCACCGTTCAACCGCCCCCCAAAGACTGACACGGAAAGTCGAAGGTCAGCAGGCAGCGGTCAGAAGTCTGAAGTCAGAAGTCTGAAAGTCGAGTCGCGCTGACCGAACTTCGGCCGGATACGACTTTCCGGCTTGTCACTTCTCACTTGTCACTTCTCACTTCTCAAATGTGACTACGATCCGCTCCCGAGCCTCGCCCGCATCGTTTCG
>JACOUA010000362.1 GCA_016178075.1 Acidobacteriota bacterium | reverse complement strand
CGTGACGACGACCTGTATCCGCGGGAGCGCGTCGATCTCGGCAGCCAGATGATCACGGCAGGCGGCGATTTCGTCGGGAGTGGGCTTGTTGCCGGGCGGGGCGCACCGTACGGCCGCGGCAACGAAGGCGTCGCGGAGCGTCAGGCCGTCCTCCGGGTGCCGCGAGGTCGGAAGGCTGGCAAAGCCGTGGCGATGGAGCGCGCGCATCAGGAAATCGCCGGAGCCGCCCGCACCGTCGCCGGTGAAGACGCGGCCGGTGCGGTTGGCGCCATGCGCGGCGGGCGCGAGGCCGAGAATCAGGACGCGCGCGTTCGGATCGCCGAACCCAGGAACAGGCCTGCCCCAGTAGGTGTCGTCGCGATAGGCGGCTTTCTTTTCGCGCGCGATGCGCCGGCAATACTGTCGGAGCCTCGGGCAACGATTGCACGAGATGATACGCTCGCGGACCTCATCGAGCGGGTGGGGCACAAAGTGGATTGTAGACGGGCAGGCGGATGGAGGATGAAGGCGAGGCTGGCGGTCGATCGGTTTTCCAGTACGTCACGGCCGTCTCGTGGGCGTGGTACGAACTGCGCACGAGCGGTCCGGACTCGACGTGGCCGAACCCCATCTCGATCGCGAGCCGTTTTAGCTCCCGGAATTCATCCGGATGGTAGTACCGACTGATCGGAAGGTGGGCCTCTGTCGGCCGAAGGTACTGGCCGACGGTCAGAATCTGGCAGTGGACATCCCGGAGATCGCGCAGGACCGCGACCAGTTCGTTCCACTCTTCGCCAAGTCCCACCATCAGGCCTGATTTGGTCGGAATCGCCGGCGCGTACTCACGCGAGCGTCTCAAGAGCTCCAGCGTCCGGGGATACTTTCCGCCCGAACGCGCGACGCGATAGAGCCGAGGCACCGTTTCGGTGTTGTGATTGAGAACGTCGGGACCCGCGTCCAGTACCGCGCGCAACGCATCCGCATTTCCCTGAAAGTCCGGGATCAACACCTCGATGTGGCAGGCAGGAAGGCGCCGGCGAGTCTCGCGAATCGTGGCGGCAAACACGCTGGCGCCACCGTCGGGCAGATCGTCGCGATCGACCGACGTCACGACGACGTAGCTCAGGTCCATCGCGGCGACCGCGTCGGCAACACGGACGGGCTCATCGAGATCGAGCGTCGCGGGCCGTCCGTGCGCGACCGCGCAGTAGCCGCAGTTCCGCGTGCAGACGTCGCCGAGGATCATGAAGGTCGCGGTGCCGTGGTGCCAGCACTCGCCGATGTTCGGGCAGTGGGCTTCCTCGCAGACGGTGTGGAGGCCGAGCTCGCGCATGAGGCCTTTCAGCCGCACGTAGTTCGCGGATCCGGGCGCCCGCACCTTGAGCCACTCGGGTTTTCGCTCGCGCGGCTGCGCGGGCATCAACGGGATGGTGGTCACGTCCGAAATGTTATCACCCCTCATTCGCCCGTCCCAGATCCCTGACCCCCGGCCCCGGCTATGGCTATACTGCACGCCTATGGCGCCGTCGCGACTGGCGATCACGTGGCTCGGCCACGGGACCTTCCTGCTTCGATCGCCCGCCGGAAAACGCCTGCTGATCGATCCGTGGCTGAACGGGAACCCGTCGTGTCCCGCGGTGTTTCGCGAGCCCGATCGGCTCCGGCCACTCGATCTGATCCTGGTCACGCACGGGCACTCCGATCACACCGGCGATCTCGTTCAGGTCGCGCGTGCGACCGGCGCGCCTGTCGTCGCGATCTTCGAGATCTGCAAGTGGCTCGAGCAGAAAGGCCTCACGAACCTCATGCCGATGAACAAGGGCGGGACCGAGCGCGTCGCCGACATCGCCGTCACGATGGTCGATGCGCGCCACAGCAGCTCGATGATCGAAGGGTCGACCTTCGTGTATCTTGGTGAGCCGGCCGGATACGTGCTGCGGTTCGAGGATGGGGTCACGGCGTACTTCGCCGGTGACACGAGCCTCTTTGGAGACATGCGGCTCATCGCCGAACTGCACCACCCCGACCTCGCGTTTCTTCCGATCGGTGATCGCTTCACGATGGGACCGGAGTCGGCCGCGAAAGCGTGCGAGCTGCTGCAGGTGAAGCAGGTCGTGCCGATGCACTACGGGACGTTCCCGGTGCTGACCGGCACGCCGGCCCGCTTGCGCGAGCTCGTTGAGCCGCGGGGAGTCGAGGTCTTGGAGCTGAGACCAGGGGAAACCACGGAGTGATCGGTGTGCCGTTGTGTTGAGACTGGTCTGGGGTGTGAAGAGGAGCTCGTGATGACAACTGCCGCGACCTATTCGAAGCTCCGGTACGGAGTCCAGGATGGCATCGCGCTCGTCCAGTTGAACGACCCGCCGGCCAACACCTACAGCTACGACATGATGCGTGAGCTGGACGATGCCGTGCTGACGGCCAGGATGGATCGTGCGGTTCACGTGATCGTGCTCAGGGGCGCGGGCGACAGCTTCTTTTGCGCGGGCGCCGACATCAAGATGTTGGCGGCGGCCGATCCCGAGTGGAAGTACTACTTCTGTCTCCACGCAAACGAGACGCTGTGCCGGCTGGAACAGACGCCGAAGCTCGTCATCGCCGCGCTGAACGGCCACACGGTCGGCGGCGGCCTCGAGGTCGCCCTCGCAGCCGACATCCGCGTGGCGAGAAAAGGCGCGGGGAAGATCGGACTGCCGGAAGTCTCGCTCGGCGTGCTGCCCGGCACGGGCGGCACCCAGCGCCTGGCGCGCCTGATCGGAAAGCCCAAAGCGATCGAGCTGATGGCGGAGGGGCGGCTGCTCACCTTCGAAGAGGCTGCGGCGATCGGCCTGATCAACCACGTCTGGGAGCGCCCCGACTTCGATCAAGCCATCCTCGACTACGCGAGGCAGTTCACACCGCCGCACAAGGCGAGCCGTGCGGTCGGGCGCATCAAGCGCGCCGTGCAATCCGGCCTGGAGTCCGGGTTTGCGGAGGGCCTGGCGCTCGAGCGCGAGCTCCAGCAGCTCCTCTTCGAGAGCGAGGACGCACGCGAGGGGCTGCAGGCCTACACGGGGAAGAGAAAACCGGAGTTCAAGGGGAAATAGAGTTGGCTACAGCCTGACGGGTAATAGACATGATGACGCACAATCTCCTCATCGGCGGGGAATGGATCGACGCCTCGACCGGCGAGACGATGGAAGTCGTCAATCCGGCGACCGAAGCGATCATCGCCCTGGTGGCATCGGCCGGAAAAGAGGATGTCGACCGGGCCGTGACGGCGGCGCGCCGGGCGCAGGACGGGCCATGGAGCAAGTTGTCCGCCCGCGATCGCGGACGGCTGCTGTGGAAGGTCGGCGAGCGGCTGCTCGAGCGGGCCGACGAGATAGCGCGGCTCGAGACGCTCCACAACGGCAAGCCGATCTTCGAGTCGCGTCAGATCGAGATTCCCGCGTCGGCGGAATGTTTTCAGTACTACGCCGGATGGGCGGACAAGATTCAGGGCGAGACGATCCCGGTCAAGGGCAACTATCTCACCTACACGCTTCGCGAGCCGGTCGGCGTCGTGGCCGCGATCGTGCCGTGGAATTTTCCGCTGCTGCTCACCTCATGGAAGGTGGCGCCCGCGCTGGCGTGCGGCAACACGGTCATCATCAAGCCGGCGAGCCAGACTCCGCTGACGGCGATTGCGCTCGGGCAGATGTGCCTGGACGTCGGCATCCCGCCGGGCGTCGTCAACGTCGTCACCGGCCCCGGATCGACCGTCGGCCGCGCCATCGTCGAGCACGGCGGCATCGACAAGGTCGCGTTCACCGGCGACACGAGCACCGGGCGCGAGATCATGCGTGGCTCGGCCGCGACGCTCAAGCGCATCACGCTGGAGCTGGGCGGGAAGTCGCCCAACATCGTGTTCCCGGATGCGGACCTGGACGCGGCCGTCCGAGGCGCCACGACCGGCATCTTCTACGGGAAGGGTGAGGTCTGCGCCGCCGGATCACGCCTGCTGGTCGACCGCTCGATTCGCGACGAGTTCATGGACAAAGTCGTCGCGCGCACGAAGAAGATGGTGCCCGGCGACCCGCTGGATCCCAAGACGCGGCTCGGCGCCATTTCGTCGCGATCACAGCTCGAGCGAGTCCTCGGGTACATCGAGACGGGCAAACGAGAGGGCGCGTCGCTCGTGGCCGGTGGGGCGCGGGCCGACATCGGGACGGGAAAGGGCTATTTCCTTCAGCCGACCGTGTTCGACCGTGTCGAACCCGGCATGACGATCGCGCGGGAAGAGATTTTCGGGCCGGTTCTCGCCGCCATCGAATTCGCGGATGTGGACGAGGCGATCGCTCGCGCCAACGACAGCACGTACGGGCTGGCGGCAGCCGTCTGGACGAGGGACGTCAAGAAGGCGCACCACGTCGCCCGCAAGCTGCAGGCCGGCACGGTCTGGGTCAACACCTACAACGTCTACGACACGGCGGCGCCGTTTGGCGGCTACAGGCAGAGCGGGTTCGGACGCGAAATGGGACAGCACGCGCTCGAGTCGTACACGCAAGTAAAAACCGTCTGGATCGACCTGAACGCGTGACGCCTGGCCGCCGAGGGTGCCTAGCAGTCCGTGGTGCAAGTCCAGCTGCATTCGGCCGGCGCTGCATCCCACCTGGCTGCCCCGCTACGGACAAGTTAAGACGAACATGTTGGTGTCCAGTGGCGCGCGGCCCGTTACGCAGCGAGCTTCAGGGTGCGCAGCGTTTTGAGCATCTCCTGTCGAAGGTTGT
>JACOUA010000361.1 GCA_016178075.1 Acidobacteriota bacterium | reverse complement strand
GCCAGGCTCCTCGCTCGCGGGGACCCCTACGGCCCGCTCCGCTCCCTCGCGCCAGCCGTGCGGGTCACGAAGCGACGCTTCGTTACTGGTCTGACCACTGACAGTCTAGTCAGCGGCCCGAAGACCGGTCAAGGAAAAAGCAGAGCCCGACTTCTGCCGGGCGCGTGGCCCTCGCGCACGCTTTGACGCCGAGAGGCCCGCCGCCGTCTGCTGATACGCCTGCAGGGCATCGATGAGCAGCCCCTCGACGTGTTTCAGGTGGAGCCGCATGGCCGCTTCGGCTTTCGAGGCGTCGCCGGCCGCGATCGCCTTGAAAATGGCCTGATGGTCCACATGGCGTGCGGGGGTCCGCCGAGACTCGTTGAAAATCGCCTCGCGGCGAATGTCGGCGACCAGGTCCGACAAGTACGTGTGCAGCATCATGAAGGTCGGACTGTGCGTCGCTTCGGCAATCGCCAGGTGAAACGCCCGATCGGCGACAAGGGCGCCCTCGACGTCGTGCCCGCGGATGTTGTTGATTTCGGCGTACAGCGCCTGGCGGAGCCGTTCGATGTCGTCGCGGTTGGCGTGCTCGGCGGCGAGCGACGCCAGGCGCGGCTCGAGGGCGAGCCGCGCCTGCGAGAGGTCCACGAGACGCTCGCGCTCCCGCTGGAGGAACTGCGACAGCGACTTCCCGGCGGCGGCTGTCGGGCGCGCCTGGACGAAGGTGCCTTCGCCATGCCGCGGCGAGACCAGCCCGGAGAGCTCCAACACCCGCACCGCCTCGCGGACCGACGCGCGGCTCGCACCGAGCGAGGTCGCGAGCTGGCGTTCGGGCGGGAGGCGATCGCCGGGCTTGAGCTCGCCCGTAGCGATGCGATGCTGGAGCTGACGGACGATGCGGTCGCTGACCTTCGAGTGCGGCATGCGTCTGCAGGTGACGGGTACCGGGTGCCGGGTGCGGCGTCTGGGCAAGCGCGGGGCAGGCCCTCAGACACCTCCATGGTAGCGAGTGGTCCGACCACTGGCAAGAGGGATGACGGGGGCAGGGATCGGGGACCGGGGATCAGGAACGGGGGATCAGAATCCTCGGCTCTGGATCCTCGGTTTTCCTCGGCCGCGCGTTCGCGGCCAGGATCTTCTTCCGCACCCGCAGGCTGGCCGGCGTCACCTCGACGAGCTCGTCGTCGTTGATGAACTCGATGGCTTGCTCGAGGCCCAGGGTTCGGGGCGGGATCAGCCTGATGGCCTCGTCGGCCGTTGACGCGCGCATGTTGGTCTGCTTCTTTTCCTTCGTGACGTTCACATCGAGGTCGTTGGGCCGCGCGTTCTCGCCGATGATCATGCCCTCGTAGACGGGGGTGCCGGGCTCGATGAAGATCTCGCCCCGCTCCTGCAGGTTGTAGATCGCGTACGCCGTGGCCCCACCCGGACGATCGGCCACCAGGGCACCGGTCGATCGCGCCGCAATGGCGCCGTGCCAGGGCTCCCATTCCGAGAAAATGTGGTGCATGATGCCGGTGCCGCGCGTGTCGGTGAGGAACTGCGACCGAAAGCCGATGAGACCGCGCGCCGGCATCCGGAACTCGAGCCGCACCCGGCCGCTGCCGTGGTTGACCATGCGGGTCATCGCGCCGCGCCGGGCGCCCACCAGCGCGATGACGATGCCCTGAAACACCTCCGGGATATCGATGACGAGCTCCTCGACCGGCTCCACCAACTGGCCATCCCGTTCCTTCGTCACGATCTCGGGGCGCGAGACCTGGAGCTCGTAGCCTTCCCGCCTCATCATCTCGATCAGAATCGAGAGCTGGAGCTCGCCGCGGCCGATCACCTTCACCTGCTCCGGCGTGTCGGTGTCCTCCAGGCGGATCGACACGTTGCCCAGGAGCTCCCGCTCCAGGCGCTCGCGGAGGTGGCGGGACGTTACGAACTGCCCGTCCCGGCCCGCCATCGGCGAGGTGTTCACCCCGAAGATCATCGAGACCGTCGGCTCGTCGATGGCCATGGGCGGAATGGCAACGAGATGATCCGGATCGGTGATGGTCTCGCCGATCGTGATGGCCTCGATGCCGGCCAGACACACGATGTCGCCGGCCGCCGCCTCCTCGATGTCGACGCGCCGCAGCCCCTCGAACGCGAAGAGCTTCGTCACCTTCGTCTGCCGCACGGTCGCGTCGATCTTGCAGAGGCTCACCGGGTCGCCGACGCGGACGCGACCGTTGAAAACGCGCCCGATCGCGATCCGCCCGAGGTAGTCGCTCGAATCGAGGCTCGCGACGAGCATCTGGAGCGGGGCCTGGACGTCGCCGTGGGGCGGCGGGATGTGACGAGCCACGGCGTCGACGAGCGGACGAAGGTCGGTCCCGGCCGCGTCGGGATCCACGGCGGCCGTGCCGGCGCGGGCATTCGTATAGAGGACGGGAAAGTCGAGCTGTTCCTCCGTCGCGTCGAGATCGATGAAGAGGTCGTAGACCTCGTTCAGCACCTCCCGCGGCCGCGCGTCGGCGCGGTCGATCTTGTTGATCACGACGATGGGCGGCAGTCGGCGTTCGAGCGCCTTGCGCAGCACGAACCGCGTCTGGGGTAGCGGCCCTTCCGACGCGTCGACCAGCAGGAGGACGCCGTCCACCATCGACAGGGTGCGCTCGACCTCGCCGCCGAAGTCGGCGTGCCCCGGCGTGTCCACGATGTTGATGAGCAGATTGCCGTAGCGAACGGCCGTGTTCTTCGCCAGGATCGTGATGCCGCGCTCGCGCTCCAGATCGATGCTGTCCATGGCGCGCTCGGCGACGCGTTCGTGGGCGCGAAACGTGCCGGATTGATGCAGCAAGGCATCGACGAGCGTCGTCTTGCCGTGATCGACGTGCGCGATGATCGCGACATTCCGCCGGAGAGGATTCGCGATCTGCTGCGACTTCCGGTGCGGAGACATCTCCTCAGTATTGCATCAATGCGAAGCGTGACCCGCTACGGTCGAG
>JACOUA010000336.1 GCA_016178075.1 Acidobacteriota bacterium | reverse complement strand
TCGATGAGGACGGGCGTTCGCTCGACGTGCGTGAAGCGGTGTACGAGGGCGCGTTCGATACGCCCAAGACCGAGGCGGGCTTGCGACGGCTTCCGCTCTCAAGCGCGGCTCTGCAGGTGATCGGTGGATGGCGGCGATACGCAAAGAGCGCCGATGCGGACGCGCTGGTGTTCTCGACGCGATCGGGGAAGCCAATCTCGCCGAACAACGTCCTGCGTCGGTGGATCTTTCCGGCGTGCGACGCGCTCGGGTTGCCGCGGGCGACCTGGCTCACGTTCCGCCGCACGTATGCGTCGTGGTCGCACGACAAGGGCGTGCCGGGCAAGGTGGTCGCGCAGCTCATGGGACACGCGAACGCGGACGTCACGCTGAACGTCTACACGCAGGTGATGAGCGAGTCTCTGCGGTCGGCGGTCGAAACAGTCGGATCCGAATTGTTCAGGATTGTTCAGTCGCCGGCAGGGTCGAGCGAGCTAGTTCACTGATTCCTTAGAGAATTGGCTCCTCAGGTAGGACTCGAACCTACAACCCTCCGGTTAACAGCCGGATGCTCTGCCATTGAGCTACTGAGGAACATGGCAGGTCGCCGAGGCGTGCGGAACCCCTATGCTAGCGGAACCCGTGCGGCGTCGGCAAACCGCGCGGATTTGCAACCGAACGCGTCGGACGCGCGGCTCGCTACAGCTGGCCGACCACCTTCCAGTGCAGCGCCCAGCTCGCCGATACGTACGTGAACTGCCCGCCTCCGGCGGGGAAGGCCTGGAACCAGACACCCGTGTCAGGGTTGTACAGCAGCAGATCGCCAACACGATCGCCGTTCAGGTCGCCGCCGAAGAGCGTCCAGCCCGGCGACCAGGTGCCCGTGAACGTATTGAACGTCGGATGCGAGATGTTGATCGCTTCCAGCCACGCACGGGTGCTCCGGTCGCACGCGAACACATCATCGCGACCGTTGCCGTCGAGATCCACGATCCGGACGTCGCGTCCCGCCGCCCACGTGCCGCTGACCTGGTTGTACAACTGGTTGTACAAGAAGAGGTCGTCACCGGGCGTGACATCAAGCGCGCACGCCTTGACCGTCACCCGGCCGGCCACGCTGGTGTCATAGGTGCTGGCCGGCTGACACTCGGTCGCGGCACCGACCCAACGCGCGCCGTTCCATCGCATGAGCCGCAACGTCGATACATCGACAATGTTGCCGGAAGGCTGCGGGTAGTCGACGGCGAGCATCACGCTGCCGCCGAGCGCGCGATCGGTCGTCAGGCTGAAATAGCGGATCACGGAATTGATCCCGGCCGGCGCACCCGTGCTGCAGGCGGCACGCGTCGGGCACAGAAAGGAGATGATACGGGTCGGTTGCTGATAGGAACGCGGCTTTAACGTTGCGACCGTCGTCCCGTCTCGCACGATGACCAGACTCGTCTCGTCTGAATCGACGGTTACCTCCTCGGACATGTACGCCCGGATGGCGGTGTTTTTCCCCGCCACGAACTTCCGCGCGTTGTTCAACTGCACGCCCAGCGCTTGGTTGACTTCGATTCGACTGATGGTGGCGCCTGACTGCGCCTCGAAGCGCGAACCCTGAGCAAAGATGACGCACAGGGTCAACGACAGCAATACGGCTCGTTTCATTGACGGATCCTTATTGGGTTGCGAATGGAATTTGGTTGCGAACGGAATGAAGGGGGAACAGGGACTCTACAGACGACTGGCGATGAGGACCAGGACGAACCCGCCGAAGAACACGGCGCCGAACGCGACCAGAATCTCCCGCCAAATCGGCGGGCGAAGCTCGACGGGCAGGAACTTTCGATTGACGACGATCGTGTGGAGGCTGACGAAGACGAAGTTCAGCCCCGCCACGTTGGCGCCGATGACGACGAGCGTCAGCGGCTGCGCGAGGTTCAGCGCGATGCAGCCCCAGACGATGAAGACGGTCATGACGGTGTAGTAGATCTTCCGCACGTCGCCGCGGCACCAGCCGCGGGCGGCGATGCTCCCGCTCCAGAGCATGTCCGTCACGCTTCGGACGAGGCCGTCCGAGTTGCCGAGCTGGGTCTTGAACAGCACCCAGAACCCGGTCATGAGGGTGAGATACCAGAAGATCGCGCCATGGCGCACGGCGATGTTGGAGGCCTGCAGATCCGCGACGGCCCAGCCGCTGACCTGCGTGCCGTGCGGGATGAACTCGAGCGACATGAGGGTTGTCAGCATCATGCCGGCGACCGAGCCGATCGCGAAGATCAGCCACTGATCGACGTTGAGATAGCGAAACCAGCTGTTCCACCGCTCGCGCGACCGCGCGTCGACGGCGAACACGTTCCCGTGCGCCGACAACGGAACGTGCGCGCCGGTCGCGGACGGGATGTACCCGACGGTCGCCCCCATCCCGAACCCTTTGTCGCGCATCCAATTCGTGATGAAGGCGTTCGACATTCCGCCCAGCCCCGAGTACGCGGCGAACCCGCCCAGCAGGAGCCAGTCGCCGCCCGAGGGCAGCGCGCCGAACGACACGAAGCCTTTGAGAATCGCCGACCATGATTCAGCCGACACCATCGTCAGATCGATCATCAGCAGATACCCGAAGACGGCCGTCATCAGGATCCACATCGCGAATTCCAGATTGCGCTCGATCTTCCGGCCGACCGTGAGGATGAGGACGCAGATGCCGAACGTGACGTATCCGACGAGCTTCACGAGGCCCGCATCAGCAGCCCCGGGGACGCGCGCGAGAAGGATCGCGGCGCTCGCCGTCGCGCTCGCGAGCGCCCATCCCGGCCACCCGATCTGCAGAAACGTCAGCACGCCGTAGACCCAGGACCAGAAGCCGGGGCCGGGCCAGGTGCGCATGTAGCCGGTGATGATTGGCTCGCCGGTGTACATCGTGTAGCGAGCCATCTCGATGTTCAGGAACACCTGTAGCAACACCGAGACGGTCGTGACCCACAGGACGGTCGGACCGTAGCGGGCCACGATGGCCGGCCCGAGCAGCCACTCGCCGCTGCCGATCGCAATCCCGAGCCCGATGACGCCGGGCCCAATCGTGCGGAACACGTTCCGCACCGTGAAGGGGGGCGGGGCGGGAAGATCGGTCACGCCCCACGGCGGGAGAAGACCGTGACGAGGGATCGACCCCGACCCAGCGCCCACCGTGGGTGTGGACATGAAGACGGGATTATACGCGGTCGGTGCCCGCATCCGTTCGGTTCTGGGACGCCTCTGTTCGAGGCAGGACGAGGGTTTGCCCCCATCCTGTCAAAAAGCGGCGAGTTTCACACGGTACGGCGATTGCTGGGCGTTAGGTGGATTCTCGGCCCGAGTGAAAGACCGCGAGTGAAAGACCCGTGGAGACCTGACCATGTTCGACATGTTGCGACAGGACGTTCGCTTCGGATTTCGCATGCTGCGATCCACCCCCGCGGTCACCGTCACCGCCATCTTGTCGCTCGCGCTCGGCATCGGCGCCAACACCTCGATGTTCACGATCGTCAACGCCGCGTTGCTCCGTCCGCTGCCCGTCACGGCCCCCGACGAACTGGCGTTCGTTTTCAGTGGCACCCGCGACAGTCCGTGGAGCGCCATCTCGTATCCAACGTATCTCGACTACCGGAATCGGAACGACGTGTTCAGCGGCCTGGCCGCCTACGGTGAGATCAGCGTGAGCCTGTCGGGCGACGGCGCGCCGGATCTCGTACGGGGCGTCATCGTGACGGGCAACTACTTCGACGTCCTCGGCGTCGGCGCGACTCGCGGACGGGTGTTCACGCCCGCCGACGATCGCATGCCGGGCGCGCACCCGGTCGTCGTGATCGCGCACGATCTTTGGAAGCGGCGCTTCGGCGGCGATCCCGGCCTCGTCGGCCGGGACGTGACGATCAACGCGCGTCCCTACACCGTGATTGGCGTGACGCCTGAAGGTTTCCGCGGATCGAACCTGCTCGAAGACATCGGGCTGTACGTGCCGATGATGATGCAAGCCTCGGTGCGGCCTCCGCGCGGAGGGTATTCAGGTGAGATGGATCCCGATCTGCTGAATCGCCGTGGCTCGGGCTGGCTCACCGCGATCGGCCGGCTCCGTCCCGGCATGGGTTTCGATCAGGCGCAGGCAGGCCTGTTGACCGTCGCGCGCCAGCTCGAGCAGGCCTATCCGGACACGAACCGCAACCAGATCGCGTCGGTGTATCCGGTTTCCCGGATCGACCCTCGCGCCGATCCGGCGCTGCGCGCGGCGGCCTGGCTGCTGATGGCCGTCGTCGGCCTCGTGCTGCTCATCGCGACCGCGAACGTGACGAACCTGCTGCTCGCCCGGACGGTGGCGCGGCGGCGCGAGATCGCGATGCGACTCGCGCTCGGCGGCAGCCGGGCGCGCCTCATCCGCCAGCTCCTCACCGAAAGCCTGCTGCTGGCGTCAGCCGGAGGCGTGATCGGGATCCTGGCCGCGGCGTGGACGCTCGACGCGCTCGAGCGTCTGGTGCCGGCTGCCGGAATCTTCTCCTTCACGCTGGACCTTCCTCTCGATTCGCGGGTGTTGGCTTTTACCAGCCTCGTCGCGGTCGTCTCCTCAGTACTCGTCGGCCTGGCTCCAGCGCTCCAGAGCTCACATCCGGATCTGCTCCCGGCCCTCAAGGCCGGGCCGCTTGACGCGGCGGGCCGGCGCCGCCCGCGCGCGCGGAGCGCGCTGGTGGTTGCGCAGCTCGCGATGTCGGTCGTGCTGCTCGTCGTTGCCGGGCTGTTCGTCAAGAGTTTCTGGCGCGCCCAGGGGATCGCCACCGGCTTCGACGTGGATGCGATTGCCTCAGCCAACCTGCAAATCGATATCCTGCGGTACCCGAAGCCTCGGGCCCAGCAGTTCTATCGCGACGTCATCGAGCGCGTCGAGGCGCTGCCGGGCGTCGAGTCCGCCAGCATGGCGCGCGTCGTCCCGCTCGCCGGCAGCGGGCGCACGACGGTGCTGCGGCTCGAGGGAGATCCGCAGTCGAGCGGCCCCGCCTCGGCCGCGGGCGACAACCGGCTGCCGACCGTCGCCGCCAACGTCGTCGGGCTTCGCTACTTCGACACGATGGGGATTCGGGTACGAGCGGGCCGGGACTTCTCCGATGAGGACGTCGAGGGCGCGCCGCTCGTCGTGGTCGTCAACGAGACCTTCGCGTCGCGGTACTTCCGCGGACAGCCGGCGCTCGGCCGCCGCCTCAGACTCGGAGGCCAGGACACCGCGTGGCGCGAGATCGTCGGCGTCGTGCGCGACAGCAAGTACCGCACGCTGGGCGAGCTGCCGGCGCCTTTCGTCTATCAACCCGTCGCGCAGCAGCACGAAACCGGCATGACGCTGCTGGTGCGGACGAAACGGGAACCGAGCGCGATCCTGGGCGAGCTGCGACACGCGCTTCTCGCGCTCGAGCCCGACCTGCCGCTCTTCGGGATCCAGCCGCTCTCGGCGCTCCTCGCCAGCTCG